>DATCKO010000182.1:0-6268 GCA_036562215.1 Haloplasmataceae bacterium
ATTAAGCACGAGCTTTTTTATTAATCCGATAATTAATGTATTAAAGAATATTAATCAAAAAGATTTAGTAGAATCATTTATCAAAAATATTTGGTTGGAGTTTTATATTAAATATTATCCTAATTTAATCGAAGATGAAAATTTAGCAAGTGCTATTTTACATATCCTCATCTTAAAATCCATAAATAAAATCTATAATTTAGAAGAAATTGCTGGTATTTATGATATTGAAAAAAGCAAAATTATTACATATTTTAAGATGTAAATATTTTACAAATATGAAATATATGTTATAATAATACATTGTATGAATATAAATTTGGAGGTAAATGATGACATTTAAATTAGAGAATATTGAAGAAAATAAAGTAAAATTAACATGTACGGTAGATAAGGACCAATTTAATGAAGCATTAGATTATGCATTTAAAAAAGTAGTTAAAGACATAAATTACCCAGGATTTAGAAAAGGTAAATTACCAAGAAATATCTTTGAAAAAAAATTTGGTGTTGAGGCTTTATACGAAGAAGCCATTAATTATTTAATACCTAAAGTATATCCAAAATTTGTGGAAGAAGCTAATATCGAACCAGTTGCTCAACCACAAATCGATTTTGATTATGAAAATATGGGAAAAGATAAACCATTTACATTTTATGCAACCATTGTTGTGAAACCTAAAGTTAAATTAGGTCAATATAAAGGTATTGAAGTAAAACCTTTATCAACAGAAGTAACTGATGAAGATGTTGATAAAGAAATCGCTAATTTACTTAAGCAACATGCTGAATTAGTTGTAAAAGAAGATGCTGCTAGTCTAAATGATACAGTTGTAATTGATTATGAAGGTTTTAAAGATGGTGTACCATTTGAAGGTGGAAAAGCTCAAAATTATTCTCTAAAATTAGGTTCTAATAGTTTTATTCCTGGTTTTGAAGAACAATTAGTAGGTATTAAAGCTAATGAAGAAAGAACTATCCAAGTTACTTTCCCTGAAGATTATCATGCTGAAGATTTAAAAGGAAAAGCTTGTGAGTTTAAAGTAAAATGTCATGAAGTTAAATCTTTAAATGAACCAGAACTAAATGATGATTTTGTTCTTGAACTAAATCGGGAAAATATTAATACAGTTGAAGAGTTAAAAGCTGATATTAAATCCAAATTAATTAACAGAAAAGAAGCAGAAGCTAAGAATCATATCATCGACACCGTGGTAGATGTAGCTAGCAATAATGCCGAAATTAACATTCCTCAAGAAATGATTGATTATGAAGCAGATATGATGATTGAAGATGCAAAACGTCGTTTTGAACAACAAGGATTTAGTTTTGATTTATACTTAAAATATACCGGCAATACACAAGAAAGTCTGCATGAAGAGTATAAAGCTAATGCCGTTAAGAAAATTCGTTATAATCTAACTCTTGAACAAATTGCTGAAGAAGAAAAGATCGAAGTAACAGAAGAGGATTTAGAAAAAGAATTTGCTCAATTAGCCGAAAAATATCAAATGGAAATTGAACAAGTAAAATCCTTCTTCCCAAGCACTAAAGAATTAGAACTTGATATCAAAATGCGTAAAGCAGTCGACTTATTAGTTGATAATGCGAAAAAAGTTGAATAGTAAGGTACCAATGTCACCTTATTGGTGCCATTGGTATTTTTATAAGTATAGAAGTTTAAGCGAGGTGTTATTATGAGTAAGACTCCTAAGGATATAACTTGTTCATTTTGTGGACGTTCAGCTCATGAAGTCGATCGTATTATCTATGGTGAGGATGTCTACATATGTGATCAATGTGTTCATATGTGCGAGGAAATGTTAAAACAAGAACAACTAGAAGATAATGCGAAAAAGAATTTAGACTTCATCGATAAAGAAAAACTCTTAAAACCTCATGAAATATATGAAATATTGAATGAATATGTTATTGGTCAAGATAAGGTTAAAAAGATTTTATCTGTAGCTGTTTATAATCACTATAAACGTTTATTAAATAATTATGATGAAAACACTGATGTTGAAATTGAGAAGAGTAATATTGTTCTAATTGGTAAAACAGGTAGTGGCAAAACTTTATTAGCCCAAACCTTAGCCAAAATATTAGATGTTCCGTTTGCGATTAGCGATGCCACTTGTTTAACAGAAGCTGGTTATGTTGGTGAAGATGTAGAGAATATTCTCTTAAGATTAATCCAAGCAGCTGATTATGATATCGAAAAAGCCGAAAGAGGCATCATTTTTATCGATGAAATTGATAAAATAGCCCGAAAATCAGAAAATCCTTCTATTACTCGTGATGTTAGTGGAGAAGGTGTTCAACAAGCACTACTTAAGATATTAGAAGGAACAATTGCGAATGTACCACCACAAGGTGGAAGAAAACATCCTAATCAAGAATTTATTCAATTCAATACCAAAAATGTTTTGTTTATTTGTGGTGGATCATTTGATGGTATAGAAGATATTGTTAAACGAAGAATTGGTAAGAAGACGATTGGCTTTAATTCGGAAGCATCTGTTAATAATCGTGAAGAAGCGGAAATATATCAAATGATTGAACATGAAGATTTAAACAAATATGGTTTAATTCCAGAATTAGTTGGTCGATTACCAGTATTAGGTGTTTTAAATCCTTTAACAGAAGAAGACTTAGTTCGAATATTAAAAGAACCAAAAAATGCGCTTATTAAGCAATATCAAAAATTATTTGCGTTTGAAAATGTTGAATTAGTTTTTGATGATAATGCTTTAAGCTTTATAGCTAATCAAGCTATTAAACGAAAAACAGGAGCGCGAGGTTTAAGAAGTATCGTCGAAAACTTAATGAATCGTATAATGTTTGATTTACCTTCTAAAGAAAACATAAAAAAATGTATTATAACGAAAGATGTCATCCAAAATAATGAAGAGCCTAAATATATATATCAAGAGCTAAAAGAAAAAGTTCCGCCTGTAAAGAAATCGAGTTAAGAAGGTATTAAACTTGCATTTATTTTTTTACTAATATAAAATAAACTTACAAATGTAATTTGTTGGAGGTGAATTTCAATGATAAAAACCAACGAAGTTCAAGTGTTAAGTCTTCCAGCAATAGCGATACGAGGAATTGTGGTTTTGCCCAACAATGAAATGCGTATTGAGGTAGGAAGAGATTCTAGTGTAAAAGCTTTAATAGACTCTGAACGTTTTGATGGTCATATTGTCCTTATTAATCAAAAGGACCCTTTAATTGATAATCCTAAACCAGAGGATTTATTAGACCATGGTATTGTATGTAAATTGCTTATGAAGATTAAGCAACCAAATGGTAATTATAAAGTCAAAGTAAAGGGTTTAATTAGAGCTTCTATTGAGGAGTACTTTCAAGAAGAACCATTTCTTTTTGCCCAAATTAAGACCTTACCATCCATTTCCAATGATCCTGATAAGGAAATAGCTCTTGTTAGAATGTTTATAAATACGGTAGTAGAAAATGCTGATTTATTATTTGCGGTTCCAAAGGAAGTTATCGCAAGTATTCAAGGTAATACTACCGCTGATAAGGTTTCTGATATTGTTGCTTTTAACTTACGAACCTCGGAAAATGATAAACTTAAATATATTAGTATTATTGATGTCAATGAAAGACTGGAAAAATTATTAGTTGATATCGAAAAGGTTAAGCAAGTATCTCAGATAGAAGAAAAGATTTCTCGTGAAGTAAAAAAGAATATTGAAGAAAATCAGCGTGAGTTTATTTTACGGGAAAAAATGAAGGTTATTCAAGATGAATTAGGAGAAAAAGCAAGTCGAGAAACTGAAGTCACAAAACTAAGAGAAGCTATTGAAAAAGCCGGAATGCCTGAAGAAACTAAGCAAAAAGCCCTTGATGAGTTAAGAAGATATGAAATGGTACCTAATTATTCTAGTGAATCTAATATAATTCGGACCTATATTGAATGGCTTATAAAATTACCTTGGAGCATCTCTAGTGAAGAAAACAATGATATAAATTATGCCGAGGAGATTTTGGAAAAAGAACATTATGGCTTAGAGAAAGTTAAAGAGCGGATTATTGAATATTTAGCTGTCAAAGTTATGACAGGCAAAACACCGCCAACTATTTTATGCTTAGTAGGTCCACCGGGTGTTGGTAAGACCTCACTTGCCAAATCTGTGGCACATGCCTTAAACCGTAAGTTTGTAAAAGTATCCCTTGGTGGTGTCAAGGATGAAGCAGAAATTAGGGGCCATCGTCGTACTTATATCGGAGCGATGCCAGGGCGAATCATTCAAGAAATGAAAGTTGCTGGTACCAATAATCCTGTCTTTTTACTTGATGAAATTGATAAATTATCTAGTGATTATAAAGGTGATCCTGCAAGTGCTTTACTAGAGGTTTTAGACCCTGAGCAGAATAAATTCTTTAGTGATCACTTTATAGAAGATCCATTTGATTTATCTCATGTCCTCTTTATCGCTACCGCTAATTATTTAGGAAATATTCCTGAACCTTTAAGAGACCGAATGGAAATTGTTGAGGTAAGTAGTTACACGGAAATTGAGAAGTTTCATATTGCGCGTAATCATTTAATACCAAAACAATTAAGCATGCATGGCTTAGAAAGTCATCAGATGGAAATTACTGATGAAGCCTTAACCAAAATTATTCGTTCCTATACAAGAGAAGCTGGAGTTCGGAGTCTAGAACGTAATATAGGTTCTTTATGTCGAAAAGCTACTAAAGAGATATTGACGAAAAAAGCGGAAAAAGTAACTTATACTCCAGAAAATCTTAAGGATTATTTAGGTAAGGAAATATTTTTCCATAATAAGAGTGAAGAAGAAAATGTTGTTGGTGTTGTTAACGGTTTAGCTTATACTCCATATGGTGGTGATACTTTACCTGTAGAAGTGACTTACTTTAAAGGTAGTGGTAAATTAATGCTTACAGGTAAACTTGGTGATGTCATGAAAGAATCTGCTCAAGCTGCTTTCAGTTATGTTAGAGCAAATGCCGAAAAATATAAGATTAACGAAGATATCTTTAAAGATAATGATATCCATATTCATGTACCAGAAGGAGCTATTCCTAAAGATGGTCCATCAGCTGGAATTACTATGGCTACAGCGATTTTATCAGCTTTGGCTAACCGTAAGGTTAATCATCTTGTTGGTATGACTGGAGAAATAACCTTAAGAGGAAGAGTATTACCTATAGGTGGATTAAAAGAAAAATCCATAGCTGCTCATCGGTCGGGGTTAAAGATTGTTATTATACCTAAAGAAAATGAGAAGGACTTGGAGGATATACCATTAATCGTTCGTAATGAATTACAATTTATTCCTGTTTCTGAAGTAAGCGAAGTCTTTGATATTGCTTTGCTTAATGAGTAAGAGGATATGATGTTAATCAATAAAGCTGAACTGGTTTGTATGGGAATAGATGCTAATCATTTCCCTAAAGATCATCTACCAGAAATCATTTTATTAGGAAGGTCTAATGTTGGTAAATCCTCATTTATCAATTCCATGGTACAAAGAAAGAATTTGGCATATACCTCTAGTACTCCAGGAAAGACACAAACACTGAATTTTTATAATATTAATGATTTACTATATTTCGTTGATGTACCAGGTTATGGTTATGCTCAAGTCAGTCAAAAGAAGCGTGAAGAGTTTGGTAAAATGATTGAGAATTACTTAACGAAGCGTAAAGAATTAAAACTAGCCATTTTATTGGTTGATTTTCGGCATAAACCTACTGAAGATGACTGTCTAATGTATAATTATTTAAAATATTATCACATTAAGACTTTAATAGTTGGTACCAAAGCGGATAAGGTGGGAAAGACCTTATATATAAGACATGAAAAAAGGTTAAAAGAAACCTTGAATTTATCCCCTAATGATTTATTCCTGAAGTATTCATCTGTAACAAGTCTTGGTCGAGATGATGCTTGGAATGTTATTATGGATGTAATAAAACCTATTTAGGATTGCTAAATAGGTTTTTCTTATTTATAAAGAAATTATGTTATCAGCTAAATTATCAAAAGGATCATCATAAGAAGATATTATTTTTATTTTAAAGAAAGAATTATTGATTAATAATTCTCTATGCATTTAATGATGTAACATCTATAAATATGTAAGAAAATATTGTATAATATAGAAAAAGTGAAGGAGTGGCGATATGGATAACCGAAAACTTTTAAATGATTTATTAGTAGAATTATTTAATCATATATTGCTTCTTGAAGAAAGAAATATCAAAACCCATG
>DATCKO010000193.1:0-6659 GCA_036562215.1 Haloplasmataceae bacterium
AATTAAAGGTGTCGAGGATTATATTAGTAAAATGAGAACTTTGTTTTTATTAGAAAGCTTAGAGAATTTAGCAAAAGCGGGAAGATTAAAATCATATGTAAAAATAATTGCTTCCTTACTAGCCATAAAACCAATTATGGGATCAAACAGAGATGGAACTATACGTTTAGTTCATAAGGTTAGAGGATATAAAAAAGCTTTTAATAAGTTCATAGAAACGATTGGTGAAGAAAGCAAAGATTTTAGTAACCTTACATTAGGAATTGCCTATTGCAATTGCTTAGAAAGAGCTTTAGATCTTAAAAATAAAATATTAGAAACATATAATTTTAAAGATGTCTACGTAGTGGAAATGAAGGGATTAAGTTCTACATATGCTGACCTTGGTGGTATAGTAATTGCTTTCTAAATATGTTATAATATTCACAAAATTTAGGAGAGTGATATATGAAGTATAGATTAAAAGATAAAAGTATCCTAATTTTACTATTTTTTTCCCTGCTTTTAATTCTTTTTGGTTTGGTAATGGATAGTCCAAAGAACATTTACAATGGATTAGTTAAAATTATCTTGGAAAGAGATATCTTATTAACGGACTATATAGTTATAGGGGGAATCGGAGCAACATTCATAAATGTTGGTTTATTGTCGTTAATATTTGTCTTAATCTTATATTTTATGAAAATCCCTATTACAGGGATAAGTTATGCAGCGATATTATCTATCACTGGATTCTCCTTTTTTGGTAAAAATATCTTTAATGTGTGGTTCATAATTATTGGTGTATATTTATATGCTAAAGTTAAGAAAGAAAAGTTTTCCCAATATATATATGTAGCTTTATTTGGTACAGCGATGTCACCAATAACAACAGAATTTATATTTAGTTCCTATTTACCATGGTATATAGGTGTACCTTTAGGAATATTAGTAAGTATTTTAATTGGTTTTATTTTAGCACCGGTATCTACTCATACCTTAAAAATTCATCAGGGCTATAGTTTATATAATATCGGTTTTACAGCGGGACTAATATCCACAATAGTCGTATCCATCATACGTTCCTACGGTTATAATCCTAATACTAGACTTATTACCTCAGAAGGAAATAATTTACTATTTGGCATTTTACTAATGGTTATTTTTTTAGTGTTTATCATACTAGGTTCTGGTGAGAAAGCATATAAAAAGTATTTTAATTTGTGGAAATATAGTGGAAGATTAAAAACTGATTTTATAGTCTTAGAAGGGCTTAATCTTGCTTTAATCAATATGGGATTATGTGGTATAATATCTACTCTATTTGTTCTTATTTGTGGTGGAGAATTAAATGGTCCAACTATTGGAGGAATATTTGTAGTTGTAGGATTTGGTGCTTATGGTAAACATCCTAAAAACATCATTCCTATCTTTCTTGGCGTATACATAGGTGCACTCACTAAAATCTGGGATATTAAACAGACATCAGTCTTATTAGCAGCATTGTTTGGTACATCTTTAGCTCCTATAGCGGGAGAATTTGGACTTGTTTGGGGTATTTTAGCTGCATATATGCATCTATCTGTGGCATTGAATGTCGTCTATTTATATGGTGGATTAAACTTATATAACAATGGTTTTTCTGCTGGTCTAATTGCCACATTCTTAGTTCCAATAATTCGTGCTTTTAAGAAAGAGGAAGTATCACATAATTAATTATATTCTAAATAATAGTGGTATATTTTATTTTTTTATATTATAATGTAGTTATAGATTTAAGGCTTCTTAATGTGATTAAGCAAAAGAATAGGTGATATTAATGAAAAACAAATATCTATTTATTACTCTTATAGCCTTTATAGTCTTTCTTGGAATAACAATCAATTACTATTTGACTAATGGATATGAAATTACCTATATCGCAAAAAATAATATTACAGCATCTAGTCCAATGTTGAATGATGATAATGAAGTATTATTACCAGTAGCCTATCTAGAATATGATATGAATAAAGTATACTGGGGATTTATTAATCTTGATGGAGAAGTTGCTATTTCTTTAAAGTATGATGATGTTTCACCATTTGATGAAAATTACCTAGCAATTGTTATGCGAAATAATAAATATGGCTTAATAAATACAAAAGATGTAAAAGTTATCGATATCGATTATGATACCATACAATATATGGGCGAAGGAATATATTATTTGGCGAAAAATAATCAAGGTTCTTTAAGAAAGTACAATATAAATACTAAAAGTTTTCAAACATTAAAAGAAGCAACTTATGATTTTGTTTCTTCCTTTAGAGAATCCTTAGCTTATGTTGTTAAAAATAATAAATTAGGTTATATAAATACCTTAGGTGATATAGTAATACCTTTAGATTATGAGTATCAAGAAGGATTTAATTTTCATTTTTATAATGGTTATGCTTTTATAAAAAAGAATGGTAAATTTGGTATTATAGATAAATCAAATAGTATTATTTTAAATCCTCAATTAGATGAAGTTATGAATGATTATATTTTAAAATTAGATTATAAGAAAATATATCTTGAGGGCTATGATTATGTTCCATATCGTATAGATAATAAATGGGGTTATATAACAAGAAGTGGTCAAGTGCTTATTAACCCAACTTATTTAGAAGCTTATCCTTATGTTCATAATAATCTAGCAAGAGTAAAATTATTTGCGAATAATTATTATAATTTTATTGATAAAAATGGTCAATTGTTAAATAATCAAAAATATAAAGAAGCAAATGATTTTTACCAAGGTTTTGCGATGGTTAGTTTTGGGGAAGGTAAAGAAGGATTAATTAATAGTAATGGGATTATGGTAATTGATGCCAATAAAGATTATATTGGTTATGTTAATCAATCACATATATTAGTTATTGATAATAGTATTAGTAAGTATTATCACATAAATGATGTTAATAATGAATCAAAAGTCATCAAAATAAGTTATTATCTTGGTGATGATATGACCGATTGTAATGTCATGTTAGCGACAGATGATAAGATTAATTATGCAATATTAAATCTATCAGGTCAAAGAATCTTACCTGAAATAACAGTTAAATCCTATGAACAAATAAGAGTCTATGGAAAAAATTATATTGCTTTAGTCGCCTATGAAAAAAAAGCCAATTTAGAGTACTATACATATTTAGATTCTCTAGGAAATTTATTATGGAAAGTATATAAAGAAAACGATACTTAACTGAGTATCGTTTTTATATATTCCTTAGCATATATTTTTTAGAAATTATTATTAGTAGAAAAATGAATAAGGAGAATAGAAAAATAAATAACCAGAAAGTAAAGTTATCAATACCATATATAGATACTAATTGACCGCCCATAAAATTACCTAACGCTGAACCAACCCCAAAAATAATATTGGAAATACTATAATAGGTACCATCAAGCCCTTCTTTAACCATTTTACTAATCTCACTATCAATACTAGGTGTATTAAACATTACTCCTATCGCAAAGACTATGGTGCTACCTACTAAGAATATATATGAATTAGATAAGCCCATAAGGAATAAAGCTAATCCCATAGATATTGTTCCTATACATAATGAAGTGTAAGTATTAAATTTTCTAAGAAATAGTTTCGTGATAAGTGTTTGTAATAATACTATTGATAGACTCATGATACTGAAGATACTACCGATAGTTTTCTTATTCTTAAGAATATAAGCAGCTCTTAAAGGTAATAGTAAATTTAATTGTGCATAAATTGCCCAAATAAATAAAGTAATTATACTAAATATTATGAAAGGTTTATCATGTAGTATTCTTAGGTAATTTTTATTATTGCTTATATGTTTATGTTTTGTTTTACCTTTAATCGGAACAAAAATTAATAAAAGGAAGAAAACAGCATAAACACAAGCAGCAATAATAAAAAAAGTAGGGAAATGATTACTAATAACTATTATGGGAATTAAACCACCAATGGCTACACCTAAATGAGCAGCCACTCCACGTTTAGAAAAAGCCTTGGTTTCATCGGTATTAGTTGTTTGTGCTATTGATGAGATTCCCGCTTTAATAGTCGGGGAAATAAGTCCACCACCGATATTAAGTAAAACTTCAAAGATTATGAATAAAATGTATGAATTACTTAAACCATATCCAACAAGACTAAATATTTCTATAGCTCCTCCTATAAATAAGATGATTTTTCTACCTATTATGTCTGATAAAAAGCCACCACTTAAACTGCCTATTTGAAAAGCTAATGCTCCTAATCCAAGAATAAATCCTACTTGAGAGAAAGCTAAATTCTTATTAATAGTTAACAGTATTGGTAAAAGGGGTATGATGATATGATCACCTAGATGGACTAAAAAGGTTAAAAGATAAAGAAATTTTAGTAATTTCATAATTATCACCATTCTTATACTTTTATTGTTTTCATATTAGTAAATTTTAAACTATGATAATTGCGTAAATAATATAGATGTTATATTATTAATATTAGGTGATTGAGATGTCTAAATTATTTTCTGAATTAAAAGTCAAAGATTTAATATTAAAAAATCGAATCGTGATGGCTCCAATGTGTATGTATGAAGCCTCCACTGATGGCTTTCCATCCTTGTTTCATACCATCCATTATGCTAACCGCGCTATTGGTGGAGTAGGTTTAATAATAGTTGAAGCTACAGCTATTGAACCTCGGGGACGTATCTCCCCTAATGATTTAGGTCTTTGGAGTGATGAACATATTGAACCACTTTCACATCTAGTTAAAGAAATAAAACGTTATGGAGCAAAAGTTGGAATTCAATTAGGTCATGCGGGAAGAAAATGTGGTGTTAAAAATGAAAATCTTATTTCTCCTAGTAGTATCCAATTTAGTGAAAAGTATCCATTACCAAAGGAAATGACTAAAGAAGATATTACAACTGTTATTGATGCCTTTAAAAATGCCACTTTAAGGGCATATAAAGCAGGTTTTGATATAATCGAAATACATGCTGCTCATGGCTATTTAATCAATCAATTTTTGTCACCATTAACTAATACTCGTCATGATGAATATGGTGGAAATATAAAAAACCGAACACGTTTCTTACATGAAATTATCCAAGCAATTAAAGATGTGTGGCCTAATGAAAAACCTTTAATGATAAGAATTTCAGCTGAAGATTTTAAAGAAGGCGGTAATCATGTTGAAGATCTAATAGAAATAATCAAATTGATTAAAGAAGATATTGATATTGTCGATGTTTCCACAGGTGGTGTTGTTAGTGATGCAATTATCAACACTTATCCAGGTTACCAAATAACTTATGCTGAAAAGATAAGACAAGCTACGAATTTACTTACTATTGCTGGTGGATTAATTGAAAATGCTTATATGGCAGAAGAAATAATTAGTAATAATCGTAGTGATTTAGTATTCTTGGGACGAGAATTATTAAGAAATCCTTATTTTCCATTACAAGCTGCGCAAAAGTTACAAGTGGAAGTTGAATGGCCTAAACCATATATCAGAAGTAAAAAATACTAAAATGAATGTTTTAGTATTTTTTTTAGATATTCCTTGACAAACATGATATGATATTAATAAAATAATAATAACAACATGATAATAAGGAGTAAAATTTATGGAATGTGAAAAAGAGTTTCTAAAAAACTATGATCCTTCGAAGTATGCTAGACCATCGGTTACTGTGGATACTTTAGTATATACGGTAATGAATGAAGAAATTGATAACTATCGTAAATTACCAAAAAAAGTATTTAAAGTGCTTTTAATTAAAAGAAAGGAGCATCCTTTTAAAGATTATTGGGCTATTCCTGGGGGCTTTGTCAATATGGATGAAGATTTAGAGACTGCAGCTAAAAGAGAACTAAAAGAAGAAACTAATATTGACAATATCTACTTAGAGCAACTTTATACATATGGTGATGTTAATAGAGATCCAAGAACTAGAGTAATAAGTTGCTGTTACTTATCTTTAATTGATAGTACAGGTATTAAAGTTGAAGCGAATGATGATGCCAAAGAGGTAAGATGGTTTGAGATAAAATATAAATTAAGTGCTGAGCAAAAAGAAATAAATAGTAATGGTTATACGAAGAAAAAGATATATCAATTGACATTAACTGATAAAGATTTAGAAATTGGTGCTAAGGTTAGTGTGATAATCAATGTCTCGGGAAATAATACTACTGTTAAACGTGAAATACTAGAATCAAATATGATTGCCTTTGATCATGCCTTAGCTATTACTTATGGCATTGAAAGGTTAAAAAATAAAATTGAATATACCGATATCGCATTTAGTTTAATGCCTGAAGAATTTACCTTAACAGAATTACAACAAGTCTATGAAGTAATACTTGATACAGAATTATTGAAAGCCAACTTTCGTCGAAAAATAGCTGATATGGTTATAGAGACTAACCAATTCAAAAAAGATAAAGGACATAGACCATCTAAATTATATCGCTTCAATCCAAATTGGATTGACTACAATATCGAAAGGAGAAATTAAATGAAAAATAAACTAATTTTTTTAAAAACAAGTGAAGCGATTTTAGAAAAAATATGGGCGAAAATGGCTGAATTAAAAGCACTTAATCTAAATAATGATATTAATCTAGATAAAAGTTGTTTAGTTATTATTGATATGATAAATGGC
>DATCKO010000197.1:0-8230 GCA_036562215.1 Haloplasmataceae bacterium
AGATAAGGGGATTTATCGCTAATAAGTATAAAGAATATAACGAATTACATAATCATCTTAATAATGAAAATATCTATCGTTATCCATTAATCCAATATAAAGTAATTGATAATAAACCAACAATCTTAGCAATTAATGAAACAATTGATATACTTAAACAAATAGATAAAACACTTACTTATATAGATATATCAGGTATTAAAAAGGAAATAACTGATAAATCTATAGAAATAAGTAATTATCAATTAGGATGTATTGATAGCTTTAAACAATATCAATTTATTACACCTTGGATGGGTTTAAATAGTACTAATTATCGTATATATTGTGAAGTTAATGATATAGAAAAATCTAATTTACTTGAAAACATTCTAATTGGAAATATTATTTCTTTATCTAAAGGTTTAAATTATACTGTAACTAATAACTTACATGTTGATATAACTTTTCAACCTAAACTTGTTAATTATAAGAATCAAAAAATGATTTGTTTTATAGGTAAATTTCAAACTAATTTTCTAATACCTGATTATTTAGGTTTAGGTAAATCAGTCGCTAAAGGGTATGGATGTGTATATGGTATATAAAAGGAAAAAACTGATTTTTTAATCAGTTTTTTTAAATCTCTAAAAAACAATGATTCTATTATTTTTCAACTAGATGTGATATAATTAGCGTAATAATAGACAATTTTTGTAAATGACTGGATGATGGTATGGAAACCCTAAAAAAGATTAAAATTGAAGAGATTAAAGGTATTAGTAAAAATATGATCGAAAAAATTCATAATCAGGATATTTATACTGTTTATGATTTATTATATTATTTTCCGTATCGTTATGAAAATTATGAAGTAGTTAATTTAGAACGTTCTTTAGATAATGAAAAGGTTACTGTTGTGGGTGTGGTTATTAGTGATCCCGTATTTAGCTTTATAAGACGTAATCTAA
Organism: Haloplasmataceae bacterium; assembly: GCA_036562215.1. Classification (GTDB taxonomy): domain Bacteria; phylum Bacillota_I; class Bacilli_A; order Haloplasmatales; family Haloplasmataceae; genus CALFRW01. The sequence continues at coordinate 951 of DATCKO010000197.1, forward strand.
GTCGTTTAACCTTTAATATCGCTGTTAATAATTTAGTAGTAAAAGTAGTCGCATTTAATAGGGATTTTTTACGTAATCAATTATATCGTGGTTTAGAAGTTACTATTACGGGTAAATATGAAAAACATAAAGGACAAATAACTGCCCAAAAGATCTTTCTTAAACCTTTAGAAAGTGATAAATTAGATCCTGTATATTCCTTAAAAGATTTACAAAAAACTTATTTTCAAAAACTCATATTAAAAGCTATTGAACAGTATCAAATGGATATTGATGATGATATTCCTTTAGTATTACTTAGAAAATATCGTTTAATTGATAGTCGTTCTTTAATTCAATTTGCTCATTTTCCTCAAAATCATGAACAAATAAGACAAGTTATGCGAAGAGTAAAATATGAAGAATTACTTAAATTTCAATTAAAAATGATGTATCTTAAAAAAAGAGAACATAAACATTTTCAAAAACCACCTAAATGTTTTAATGATAATGATATAAATAACTTTATTAATCGTTTACCTTTTACTCTAACAAATGATCAAATAAATGTTACCAAGGAAATATTATCGGATTTAAATCAAAGTTATCTCATGAATCGATTAGTTCAGGGTGATGTTGGTAGTGGTAAAACGATTGTGGCGATAATTGCTTTATATGCTAATTATTTAAGTCAGTATCAAGGATGTCTTATGGCACCTACGGAGATTCTTGCTGAACAACATTATAAATATCTTAAAGAAATATTTAAAGACTATCAAATTAATATTGAATTATTAACAAGTTCTATTACTGGTAAAACGCGTAATGAAATTTTAACAAACTTAGAAAAGGGTGCGATTGATATTATTGTTGGTACGCATGCTTTAATAAGTGAAGGGGTTAATTTTCATAAGTTAGGATTCATTATTATTGATGAGCAACATCGTTTTGGAGTTAATCAAAGAAAAGTTTTACGGGAAAAAGGCGAAAACTGTGATGCTTTATTTTTAAGTGCTACTCCTATTCCAAGAACTTTAGCTTTAACGGCTTTTGGTGATATGGATGTATCTACTATTAAAGAAATGCCTAAAGGTCGTAAAGCAATTAAAACTTATTTAATAAATAGTAAATTAGAAAACCGTTTAATGGAGTTTATCAATAAAGTAATTGAAGAAAAACAACAAGTTTATATCATAACACCATTAATCGAAGAATCAGAGAATATGGATTTAGAAAACGCTATAAATGTTTATGAAAAGTTTAAGAAACTCTTTTTTGGTAAATATGAAGTAGGATTATTACATGGAAAAATGTCTATAGATCAAAAAGATGAAGTAATGCATGCTTTCTTAACTAATAAAATTCAAATTCTCGTATCAACTACTGTTGTTGAAGTAGGGGTAAATGTCTTAAATGCAACTTTAATGATTATCATTGATGCCCACCGTTTTGGTTTAGCTCAATTACATCAATTACGTGGTCGTGTGGGAAGAAGTGATAAACAATCATATTGTATTTTAGTAAGTGATTATGAAAATGATAAAGCAAAAGAAAGATTAGAAATCTTAACAAAAACCAATAATGGCTTTGAGATTGCTGAAGAAGATCTACGCTTAAGAGGACCAGGGGACTTTTTTGGTATTCGTCAATCAGGTTTACCAGAGTTTAAAATGGCTGATTTAGTAAATGATTATGCGATATTAGAAGTAGCTCGAGATGATGCTAAGATGTTAATTGAATCGAATGAAATCTTTACTAATCCAGAATATTATGCTTTAAGAGATTATTTAGAACAGTCATTAATAGATAATCATGAATTATTTGATTGAAATTGGAAAAAAATATTAAAAATTGACCGTAATTTGTGTATAATTAATCTGAAGTAAAATAGGTGATATTTATGAAATTTATTGTTCGCGATATCATTAGAGATGATGTACCAATCATCTATAATTTTCTAAAAGATCGTGAAATAGCTTACCTATATAATAGTGACCCTTTTGAAGAATTTGATAGTTTTAAAGAAAGATATGATCTATATTTTAATAACCAATATGATGATTTAAAAATCTTCATAATCACTATAGATAATCGAGTTATTGGTAAAATGGAAATTGGTTATGATATGGATCATAAAACCGCAACATTTGATATTCTAATCGGAGATAAAACTTTATGGGGTAAAGGATATGCAAGTAAGGCTTTAAAGGTCTTATTTAGTTATGTGTTTAATAATCTCGGTTTAAATCGTTTAAGTTGTGAAGTCTATGATTTTAATGAAAGAATGTTAAGACTAATGAATAAAATGAATATGCATGTTGATGGAATGCTTAGAGATGCAGCATTTATACATGATAGATTTGTAGATATATTCATATTTAGTAAATTACGAAAAGAATACGAAGGAGATGTTTATCTTGATTAAAATCGCTGTTGATGCTATGGGTGGTGACAATGCTCCTCTAATAACGGTTTTAGGAGCTATGGAAGCTATTAAAAGATTTAATGATATTGAAATTATTTTATATGGTGATGAAAAACAAATCAAATCTTTCTTAACTAATGATGAAAGAATTACCATCGTTCATTGTGATGACTATTTTCGGATGGATGAAAAAGATTTAGCCCAAGGGGTAAGAAGACGCAAAGAAACATCCATGATTAAAGCCATGCAAGCTTGCCACGATGGTTTATGTGATGCGATTGTTACAGCTGGACCTACAGGAGCTGTTGTTTCTGGTGGTACCTTAATTGTACAACGTATTCCTGGTTTTCATCGTCCTGCCCTAGGACCTACAATTCCACAAATTACTGGTGATTATATGATTTTACTCGATTGTGGAGCTAATGTAGAATGTAAACCAGAATGGTTACTACAATTTGCGCAAATCGCTTCCATATATAGTGAGAAAGTTATTGGTAAAGAGAATCCACGTATTGGTTTATTAAATAATGGTGAAGAAGAGAAAAAAGGCCGTGAACTAGAAATAACTACCTATGAGTTATTAAAAAACTCAGGACTTAATTTTGTGGGTAATATTGAAGGTAAAGAAATATTAATGGGTAAATGTGATGTCTTAGTTACTGATGGTTTTTCGGGAAATATTGCCTTAAAAACCGTTGAAGGAACCGCCAAAGCTTTCGGAATGTATCTTAAAGGAGAACTAAAATCATCATTTAGAGGTATTATCGGTGGTTTAATCGCTAGAAAAAATCTCAATAGTTTAAAAGAAGTTTTCAATGCCAGTGAAGTAGGAGGCGCTGTATTATTTGGTTGTAATTCTGTTGTGGTTAAAGCTCATGGTTCTAGTGATCCATATGCTTTCATGAATGCGATAAGACAAGCACGTAAAACCGTTCATGAAGAAGTAATACCAAGAATTAAGGATGTACTTACTAATAATATTGCCAAAACTACTAATGGGTGATGATATGAAATATTTACAATTATGTAAAGAATATAATTTAAATTTTCATAATTACCAAATATTAGAACAGGCTTTAACTCATTCTTCATATGTTAATGAACATCGCTTTGAAGAAGATATTGATAATGAACGTTTAGAGTTTTTAGGAGATGCAGTTCTAGAGCTAGCGATGTCGGAATTCTTGTATAAGAATTATAGTGATTTATCAGAAGGAGAAATGACTAAACTTCGTGCTCAACATGTTTGTGAACCAGCCCTTGTTACTTATGCCACAAGTATCAATTTAGGAGAATACTTAAGATTAGGTAAAGGGGAAGAAATAAGTGGAGGTAGAAGTCGACCAGCAATTCTCGCTGATGCTTTTGAAGCCCTTTTAGGAGCTATTTATCTTGATATTGGTTATGAAACTGTATATCAATTTTTAGATCAAGTCGTTTTCCCTTTATTAAGAGAGGGTAATTATATTAATGTCGTTGATTATAAAAGTAAACTACAAGAGTTAGTACAAGTAGATAATACCCGTTCCATTCGTTATGAAATCATTAGCGAAACAGGACCAGCACATAATAAAACCTTTATCGCTGAAGTCTTTATGGATGATATTAGAATGGGTGTTGGTGAAGGCCATTCTAAGAAAGAAGCCGAGCAAAATGCTGCTAAAGTCGCTTTAGAAAAGATGGTTTCTGAGTCAAATATTATATAAATTATGGACTATATAGTCCATATTTATTTTAGGTTTTAAAATTGTTGCTTTTATTATAAAAATAAATATTGTATAATTTAAGAGACTAAAAAAATAGGTGGTAAACATGTTGTTAAAACGAATCGAAGCAGTCGGATTTAAATCCTTTGCGGATAAAACCATAATTGAATTTCAAAAGGGGATAACCGCAGTTGTTGGTCCAAATGGTACTGGTAAATCCAATATCTCCGATGCGATAAAATGGGTATTAGGTGAACAATCAGTTAAAAGTTTACGAGGAGATACCATGGCGGATGTTATTTTTAATGGAACAACCGAACGTTCACCGTTAAACATTGCAGAAGTAACCATTGTCTTAGATAATAGTGATAAAACCTTACCTATTGATTATGAAGAAGTATCACTTACAAGAAGACTATTTCGCAGTGGAGAAAGTAATTATTATATAAATAAGCAAAAGGTTCGCTTAAAAGATATTCGTGACTGCATTCTTGATACTGGTATTGGTTCTGATTCTTTATCGATTATTTCCCAGGATAAAGTTCGAGCTGTTATTGAAGGAAATAATGAAGAAAGAAGAACGATCATTGAAGAAGCGGCAGGTGTTCTAAAATATAAAACACGAAAGAAAGAAACAGAAAGAAATCTTGAACATACTGAACATAATCTCGAACGGGTTAAAGATATTTTATATGAATTAGAAAGTCAATATGAACATTTAGAAAAACAAAGTGCACTAGCCAAAGAATATTTAAATATCAAAGAACAGTTAGAAACTATTGAAGTCGCATTATATGTTAAAGATATTGATATAGCTCTTAATCGAATGAAAGAATTAGAAAATATCATTACTACTCAAACCATGCAAATCATTGAATACGAACAAATGGAAAATAAAAATAACCAAAAGATTGAAGAGTTAAATAAATTAAAACAAGATTTAGAAAATCGAATAAACGAACATCAAGATTTATTAATTGAATTAACCGCTAAGATTAGTTATATAGAAGGCCAAAGAAAAGCCCTAATGGGTAATAATGATAATATCAATTTTGAAGAACTCTTTAAAGAAAACTTAACGGAATTAGCCCAATTAGAAGATAAATATCAAAATTTAAGAAAAACTTTAGATTTACATGAAGAAGAGTATCAAAGTCTAAGAAAAGACTTATCACAAAAGTTAAGTTTATCTAATCAAAAAAATTCCCAAATATCAGCCTTAAAATCAAAAATTGAGATGCTTAATGATTTTTATAATCGCTCATTTGGTGGAGTTAGAAGTATTATTAATAATAAAACCCTTCGAGGTATATGTGGAACGATTGATTCTTTAATTCATACCGATGAACGCTATATATATGCCTTAGAAATAGCTTTAGGTCAAGCGATGCAACATCTTGTTTGTGAAACAGTGGAAGATGCTAAAGATGCGATTGATTACTTAAAGAATGGTAAATTAGGTCGAGCTACCTTTTTACCAATAGAAGCCATGAAATCGCGTTTAATAGATAGTAATACCCTAAGTTTTTTAAGACGACAAAAGGGTTTTATTGATATTGGTGTAAACTTAATTGAGTTTGATGATAAATATCTAAATGTCATGAACAATCTTTTAGGAAATGTTTTAATCTGTGATGATTTAGATAATGCGACCGAAATAGCGAAAAAAATCAATAATGCTTATCGAATTGTAACTCTTGATGGTGATATTATCCATGTGGGTGGAAGTATGACTGGTGGTAAACAAGGAAGTAAAGCCCCAGGACTTTTACAACAACGATTAGCTTTAGATGAAGCTAATGAAGATTTAATGAAGTTAGAACAGGAAGTAAAAGAATTAAATGAAGCGATAAATCAGTTAAATAATGAAGTTAGAAGTTGTGAGAGTAAACTCATTAATGAAAGAGTAGAATTTACTCGTCTTGAAGAATATTTACGTTCTAAACAAAATGTGATTAATCAACTTAAGAAAAGTTTTGACACTGAGAATACGAAAGAACTATATCTAGAAAGAGATGAGATTAATCAAAAATTAAAAGAACTAAGAACAAAAAGTTATGGATATGTAGAAGAGATACAACGACTAGAATTAGAAAATCAAGAAATTAAACGTTTTATCAGAACTACTACTAATAGCTTACATGATTATGATGTTGAGAAGAATCGTCTTGATGTTAGATACAATAATCTCATGGATTTTATCATTAATGAATATCATTTAACATATGATTATGCGAAAAAAAATTATCCTTTAAATATGGATTATGAAGTAGCTAAAATAAGAGTGCGAAATTTACGTAGACATCTGGAAAGTTTAGGTAATGTTAATGTAGGTGCTATTGAGGAGTTTGAACTACTAAAAAAACGTTATGATAGTTATAAAGCTAATTATGAAGATTTAATTAAAGCAAGAGAAAATATTATATCATCCATTAATGAATTAGACACAGAGATGGTTAATCGTTTTCAAAATACTTTTGAAAAAGTTAACTATGAATTCAATAATGTTTTTCGGGAACTGTTCAATGGAGGAGAAGCACGATTAGTATTAGAGGATGATACTGATTTATTAAATACTGGTATTGAGATTATTGCTCATCCTCCTGGTACTAGACTTACAAACTCCAATCTTTTATCAGGTGGTCAGAAAACCTTAACTTCAATTGCTTTGTTATTTGCCATATTAAAAGTTAAAACCGTTCCATTCTGTATCCTTGATGAATGTGAAGCGGCATTAGATGAAGCCAATGTGTATCGTTATGCCAATTATTTAAAGAAATTTAGTCAGATTACTCAATTTATTGTCATTACCCACCGTAAGACAACAATGGAACAAGCTGATATTCTTTATGGGGTTACGATGCAAGAACCAGGTGTGTCCACCATTGTTTCTGTACGTTTTGAAGATAGTGATAAATATCTTGAAAATCAAGATGAAAAATAATCTCTTAACTGTGAGATTATTTTTTGTATATTAATATATTATATGGTATAATATAAAAGTTATAAAGTAACAATTGGGAGTGAATGCCATGGGTATATTTAATAATATCAAGAATATTTTTAATAAGAATAAAAAAGATTTATCTAAAGATGAAGTACAAGCTATTGAAAAAGCTGAAAAATATAAAAAAGGCATGGAAAAATCACGGAACTCAATGATGTCACGG
>DATCKO010000201.1:0-7062 GCA_036562215.1 Haloplasmataceae bacterium
ATGTTTCATGATTAGTAAATGGGGCAATTTTTATAATTGTACTAGCTTCTTTTAATAAATCTAGATTCTTTTCAACGATTTCATTAAAATCATGTAAATTAAGAAAAGGTGCTAAAGATATGATTTGCTCCTTAGTTATATTTTGATAATCGACTTTTTTAAAAGCACTTTCAATGGTACTAAAATTTAAAAATGGAACTAACTTAACAAATTGAGTGATGTCAAGTTTTTCAAATTTTGCAAGTAAATTATAAAGGAGATCTACAGATGCAAAAGGTGCTAATGCGATAATATCTTCTATGGTGTATAAGTTCTCATCAGATTCGGCAATAACTTTATCAACAACACTTGTTTTAAGTAAAGGTGAAATGGTTACTAAATCATTAGGTTTTAACACTTTACTATTGAGTAGATTAGTAACATTATCCAAATGGCCTATGGATATCTCATTAAGCGCTTTGTCAATAACATTTTGTTCTCTAATTTCTCCATTAATAATACTATCAATCGTAACATCAAAAATTTTGGCTAATTCTGGTAAGAGACTAATATCAGGAAGGGCTTCACCTCTTTCCCACTTAGAAACAGCTTGAGGGGTAACTTTTAGTAACTCAGCAAGTTCTAATTGTGTCATATCTTTTTCTTTTCTTAATTTGTTTATGAAAGCAGCAATTTTAATTGGATCAAACATTTTTTTCCTCCTTATATTTGATACTTCTACAATATCATATCGATTAAATAATTCAATGACTTGTTAGTTGAGTTATAAAAAAATAGTTCAACTATTGGTTGAGTATTTTTTTCGTGTTATTAAAGTGCAGTTTAGCAACTTTATGTAAAATATCTTTACCATATTTTTGTACTAACTCTTTTCCTTGGTAATCGACAAATTTTGAAGCACCTTTAAGTAGTGATGTATTTAAAGATTTCGATAATTTGTCTAGTTCTCTAAGAAAAATATAACGAGCCATGATGGAAGCAATGGCTACACTCGCAAACTTATTCTCAGCTTTAGTATGAAAACTTATAGACTCTGTAAAACTAATATCATTCACATATTTTTGAAAATTTGCTTGTGTACAAAATTGATCAATGATTATTGGTGGTTTAAGATTTATTTTATTTAATAAATTGGTAATAGCTTGTTTATGAAGTAGGGCTTTTAACTTATTTAAGTTCATATCACTAGACATAATCTCATTATATTTTTCATTATGAACAACTAAAAGTGAATACGGAATAAATGTAAAAAGTTTTGGAGCGATTTCTTGAATATATTCATCAGTTAAAGTCTTCGAATCAGCAATCTTAAATTTTTTTACTTCCTTGATATTTTCTTTAGCTAAATAAGCGCTAACAACTACTACAGGACCAAAATAATCACCTGTACCAACTTCATCACTACCGATGCTTTCAGTGAAATAAGTGAAATCTGTATCCCATAATGCTTTTTCATCAATAGCTTTTTTTCCTTGAAAAAGGACTTTATTGGTTTTATATGCAGTAATAGTACAGTCATCTATTTGAGCACAAAATACCACATATTGATTATTATTTATAACTAAATCATCTTTATAAAATTCTTGCATTTTACTTAATGTTTCAGAACTTACAGAAAGTGTTACATTATTCATTTTTTACACACCTTTATCAATAGTACTATTATTTTAGCAAACTTTTTGATAAAATAAAACATGTGTGGAGGTATTATTATGAATGCGATTACGAAAATCTTAGAATTTGATAAAATTATTGCGAAGCTAATAACTTTTACTCACTGTAGTTTAGGTGAAGAGGAAATTAATAATATTGAAATTCTTAATGATATAGAGATTATTCAAAAAAATCTTGATGAAACAGATGAAGCCTTAAAATTACTATATCAAATTGGGGATATACCTTTTGGCGGAATATCAGATATTAGGCCATTTGTTAAAAGGGCACAGATTAATGGTGTTTTAGATGTATCCGAATTAATTCAGATAGCTGATTTTATATATGGAGTAAATCTGATAAAGGATTTTTTACGAAAAATAATTGATGAAAAAATTACTTGTAATTATATTTGTAATTATATAAATGGGCTTATAGATTTAAATAATTTACGGAAAGAAATAGAAAAGTGCATCGATATTCACGGACAAATAATTGATGATGCCACACTAAAATTAAAACAAATCCGCAACGAAATAAAAACCATGGAACTACGGGTTAAAGATAAGTTAAATCAAATTCTCATGACTCAAAAAGAATATTTGACTGATACCATAATAACAATTCGTAATGATCGTTATGTGGTTCCTGTGAAGGTAGAATTTAAGAATAAATTTGGTGGTATTATTCATGATATGTCACAAAGTGGTAATACAGTTTATATTGAACCACGACAAATTGTAGAAATGAATAATAAAGTTAGTAGCTTAAAACATGATGAGTTAGAAGAAGTAAATAAAATATTAAAAGCTTTAACTATTTCCGTTAGTCAATATGGTGAAGAATTATTAAACAATGTGGAATTAGTTAAAAGAATTGATTTTATTTTTGCGAAAGCAAAATTTGCTAAAGAGAATGCTTGCATAAAACCAATAATAAATGATGAGGGAAGAATAAAAATTTTTAAAGGACGTCATCCTTTAATTGATCCAATAATAGTTGTTCCTAATGATATCTTTTTAGGGGAAAGCTTTAATACCATGATTATTACTGGTCCTAATACCGGAGGGAAAACAGTTACTTTAAAGACATTAGGTCTTTTTACATTAATGATGCAAGCAGGTCTTTTAGTACCAGCCAATGAGCAAACAGAATTAGCAGTTTTTGATAATATTTTCGCTGATATTGGTGATGAGCAAAGTATTGAGCAATCTTTATCTACTTTTTCATCACATATGAAAAATATCATTTATATTACAGATCACATTACTATTAATAGTTTAGTTTTATTAGATGAACTAGGAGCAGGAACTGATCCTAAAGAAGGTGCTGCTTTAGCTATTAGTTTGCTCAATTACTTAGGTGAAAGAGGTGCAAGGATAATTGCGACAACTCATTATTCAGAGCTGAAAACTTATGCTTTTAATAAAGAAAAAGTAATTAATGCCTCAGTGGAATTTAATATTGATACCTTAAAACCAACATATAAATTATTAATTGGCATTCCAGGAAGAAGTAATGCCCTTGATATTTCACGTAGGCTTGGTCTAAATGAAAAAATTGTGGAAATGGCTAGTTTACAATTAGAAACGGAAAATACCGATGTCAGTAAATTAATAATACAGTTAGAAAATCAAGGATTATATTTAGATAAACTAGTTACAGAGAATGAAGAATTAAAACAAAAATTACTTAGTGAGATTGCTGATTATGAGAAAAAACAAAAGGAATTGATAGAAAATAAAGAGGAAATTATCGATAAAGCCAGAAAAGAAGCTCAAGATATAGTTAGAAAAGCTCAGAAAGAAGTTAATGAAATAATTAATGAGTTAAAAGAATTAAAAAGAACTAAACAAGCAGACTATAAAGAACATGAAGTAATTGATATAAAAGGTAAGTTAAGTAAGTTAGAATACTATGATAAGGAAGCAAAAGTTTCAACTACATATAAAGAACTTCAACCTGGAAATACAGTAAAGGTCTTATCATTAAATCGTGTAGGTCAATTAGTAGAGAAAGTTAATGATGATGAATGGTTAGTGCAAATCGGTATTTTATCATCAAGAATTAATGAAAAAAATCTGGAGTTAATAAATACTAATGAACCACATAAAGAAGCAACTAGCCAAATTAGTGTCAAAAAGAATAGTCAAGTCCTATTAGAGTTAGACCTTCGTGGTGAACGTTATGAGGAAGCTTTAATAAAACTTGATAAATACCTTGATTCAGCAGTTTTGAATAATTATCACCAAGTTACTATTATTCATGGTCATGGTACGGGAACGTTACGACAAGCTGTACATGATTATTTAAAAAAGTGTAAATATGTTAAGAGTTTTCGACTTGGTGGGGAAGGTGAAGGTGGCGTAGGGGTTACGGTTGTCACCTTTCACTAAAATTAATATTTTAAGCAAATAGGTTGTAAAAAGAATGCGAAGTACGTATAATAAGGTTAAATACGTTAGGAGGTATATTAATGGCTATAGTATATGCTAATAATGATAATTTTAATGAATTAATTGCTAATGGAACTGTTTTAGTTGATTTTTATGCTGACTGGTGTGGTCCATGTAAAATGCTATCACCAATATTAGAAGAGTTATCACAAGAATATGATGATGTGAAGTTTGTTAAAGTAAATATTGATAACTCAAAATCGATTGCTGAAAGTTATGGCATTATGCATATACCTACTTTATACATATTTAAAGAAGGAAAAGTTAATGCCCAAACAGTAGGATTTATGCCTAAAGAAAAAGTAAAATCTTGGATAAACAGTAATAAATAACAATTAAGGATTTGATAAACTACAATCAAATCCTTTTTTTCTTATAATTTGGTGAAAAGGTATATATTTTTATCGAGAAATTGATATAATGATAATAATTAGAGGAATTAATTATGGTAAGAAAGGTGGGTAGCCAGTATTATGTTGGATAAAACATTATATTCTGATTTTGAAAACTATATAAAAGAAAATAATAATTTAATAGAGTACTTAAAAAGCAATAATTCGATACTAGATGAATATGTCTCACCAATCATAAAATCACTCTCTTTCTTAGTAAAAATGGCACAAATCGAGGATAAAATCACCGCTGAAACTGAACTCATTTTTCAATATGGGTTTAATTATTTATTTGAAAACCTTGAACAAATAAAACTTTATTTGCGTCAATTACATAATGATTATAAATTGCTTGATAAGATGTCATTTTATATTAAAATTGTCTTTGATTTAGAAGAGTTAAAATTAGAGATTAATAAAAACGAATCAATTACTGAAAAAGATAAGCAAAAAGATATTAATTTAATTGATGAAGCACTCGAATTTTTTGAAGATAATATTGTACCCGATGTGGCTATCAATGAATTTGAATTAGATAAGTATTTACATCTTTATTATGATTTATTGGATAAATATTCCGAACTGGAGTTTATGATTGATGTTTTTAATGAATATTGTGCTACATATGGAATATAGGTGATATAGTGGATGGAATATTATTGTTAAATAAACCTCAGAACATGACAAGTCACGATTGTGTAAATCTAATTAGAAAACTGATGCATACAAAAAAAGTTGGTCATATAGGAACTCTTGATCCATTAGCTACAGGTGTCTTACCGATATGTATTAATGATGCCACGAAAATTATTCAGTTTATTGATAAAGCTGATAAAGAATATATCGCCACAATTTATTTAGGGTATTCCACCACGACTATGGATAGAAGTGGTGAAATCGTGGAAAAAGATGATACTTATAAAACCATCTCAAGAGAGTTATTACTTGATACACTAAAAAAGTTTATAGGTAAGCAAAAGCAAACACCACCTTTATTTTCCGCTGTGAAAGTTAAAGGGAAAAAGTTATACGAATATGCTCGGGACAATATTCCCGTAAATATCGCTAGTCGTGATATTGAAATTTATTCTATAGAACTTTTGTCTAGTGAAGAAGTATTTTCAGGTAAAGAAATTATATTTTCGATTCGCATCTTTTGTAGTAAGGGTACCTATATTCGTACTCTAGCAAATGATATCGGAAAAATCTTAGGAAGCCCTTCACATTTATATGATCTAATAAGAACAAAATCTGGTGCTTTTTCATTAGAAGATTGTTATTCTTTTTCTGAAATCGAAAAAGGTAATTATCATCTAGTATCAATATATGATGCATTAAGTAGTTATCCTCGCATAGAAGTAACCGAAGATATTAAGTTAAAAGTAATTTATGGCCAGAAGATTAATTTAGATGTAAATAATTTTACAAAGGTTGTATTATGTGATAAATTTAAGAATGTATTAGCAGTATACGAAAAAGAAGGATCACTTTTTCGTCCTATACGAGTTTTAGCAAATTAGGAAGTGTAACATGAAAGTTGTATATTTAAACGCTTTTAGTAAGGTATTACCAATTAAGAAAGGGATAGTACTAGCTCTCGGTTATTTTGATGGTCTTCACCTTGCACATCAACATTTAATTAATAAAACCATCAATGAAGCTAAAAAACTTAATACTCAAAGTGGGTTATTAACCTTTCATCCTAATCCTAAGCAATTTTTAGGAAAACAAAAGGAGAAAAGTTTGTTAACCCCTCATCATATGAAGATTGACTTGCTAGATAAAATGGGGATTGACTATTTATTTGTCATAAAGTTTGACTATCATTTAGCACGATTATCACATCAACAGTTTATAGAGAAGTTTATTCTTCCTCTTGATACCAAACATGTAGTAACAGGTTTTGATTATGTTTATGGAAATAGAGGAAAGGGTAATATCAATACCTTATTTAAAGATGGTAAAGGACAGTTTGGTATTACTATTATTGAAGAATTAAAAATTAACAATGAAAAAATAAGTAGTAGTAAGATCCGCCAATTAATAATCGATGGTCAAGTTGATGAAGTAAAGCAATATTTAGGTCGGTACTATACTACTGAAGGAATCGTGATCCATGGTTTTAAAAGAGGTAGAGAAATGGGGTTTCCTACCGCTAATATCTTTACGATTGATAATTATTTATTACCAAAAAATGGAGTATATTTGGTTAAAGTAAAAGTTTTTCAAAAGGTTTATAAAGGAATTTGCAACATTGGTTATAATCCGACTTTTAATGAGAATAATAATAAGAGTGTAGAAGTACATATTTTAGATTTTAATCAAAACATTTATCAAGAAAAAGTCGTCATCAGTTGGATTAAACGTCTTCGTGATGAAAAGAAGTTTTCTAGTGTTGACGATTTAATAGAACAGTTAAAACTAGATAAAGAAAATGCGATTAATTTTAGTATTGATACTTGATTATTCTTAATATTTCGTGTAAAATAATAAAAGACTTTTATCTAGGCTTAACGATACTCCGACGTAAGCTTTGATAAAAGTGACAAATTAAGAAACAG
>DATCKO010000203.1:0-10603 GCA_036562215.1 Haloplasmataceae bacterium
CTATTTATACCTTTTTGTCAATATAATTATTATTTATACTTTTTTTGTATTTGGAGTATAAAATATCGATTTATTATAAATAGATAAATGTTTTTTAATTTTTCTAGGAATTCTTTTCTTACTGTAACCAAATAAATTCAAAAATTTACCAAATTTTTTTAGGTCAGAACCATTTATAAAAACAAAAACCCTTTTATAACCTCTTGCTTCAATTACTAAATTATTTATGGTCATTGTATTATCATTAGTATACTTTTCTATTCTTTTAATAGGAATATGTAACTTATTTATTTGTAAATTTGCTTCTAGTATATCCTCAAATATAAGCAACTCAGGATCTAGATATCCAATAAGATAATTGATTTGTTTTTTAGAGAAGTTATTAGTACCTATAAGATAAATATCTTGAGTAAATTTTTTATAACGCTTAATACATAAATTATCTATCTCTAAATAAAGAAAAAGAGTTATGGAGATAAACAACAAAATACTTCCTAGAATAATTAAGTAGATTTCCATTGTTAACGCTCCTTATTTTTTATTATATAATTAAGCTTTCATAAAATATTATATCCAATTTATATATAAATAAAAAGGCGTATTTTGCATCTAGATATATATTTTTACAAATTACTTTACAAAAACCAATAATTATTTTAAAATAATGATAGATAGTAAAAATAAGGAGAATAATACCATGAATAAATATACATTACAAGAAAAATATTATTTTATTAAGCATAATGTCAAATTAAGTAATTCAAAGAACCCCCTTGAAATAGTCAAATCCTTAATGCATCAAGAATATATTAACATTCATGGACCAGAACATCATTTTCTTGATGGAGCAGCATTCTTAGTAGCTTTTAAGAATGCTGGAGGAAAGTTAGATATTGATTTTGCTTTAGAAACTTTATCCGAACGTTCTAACAAAATGCCTGGAGCTATGTGTGGTTATTGGGGGGTTTGTGGAGCAGTTACCTCAATTGGTGCTGCCCTTTCCATAATTGATGAAACAACTCCTTTATCTTGTGATTCATCCTATGCTAAACATATGGAATTTACTTCATCTCTATTATCAAAAATGAGTAAAATTGGTGGACCTCGATGTTGTAAAAGAAATGCTTACTTAGCCCTTTCTGAAGGAGTATTATATGCCAATAAAGAATATAATGTTAATATGGAACTAGAGGAAAACAATTGTGAGTTCAAAGAACTAAATAAACAGTGCATAAAAAATCGATGTCCTTTTCATAAAAATAACTTATATTAATTAATATATATTTAGTACCTTCAAGTGCCATCTTTACAATTTTATGAAAAGGCAAAAAAAGCAAACTGAAACCATGTAAATATATTATATACTTTTTTCTCATACCTCAAGCTTGAAACTATCAAATCAATTAACTTTACTTCATTGACTCAATTACCAGTAATATAAGAATATAAACACAACCCCGATTTCCAATACTGGCAATCGGGGTTTATTGTCATTACAAGGTAGTGTAAATTCCCATATAGTTAACTTTGTTACCTATTTTTTCCTTTAACTTTTCAGATTTCTTTTCATTACTTTGTTTAATATAAATTATTTTCATAATATTAAAAAATAAGAATTCTGCAGGAAGTTTAATATATTTTCTTAACATAACTTTTCTTTCAACAAAATATTTTTATTCAATCATACAATTTATATAAAAATAGAACCTTGCGTTTAATTTTAGTCAAATACTCTCTTTCCAGTAAATATTTCACATAAATCAATAATAAAAGAAATGGTAAACAAAATACAAATAATAAATATGAATAATGACGGAAAGCTAAATAATAATTGGGTTATTAATTTTACAATAATTTTATTTTTTCTTTCATTACAACATCTTCCAAAGACATAAATTATATTTGAATAAAATTAGAAGTCATTAATAATATCAAATTATTCTTTTAAGGGTTTTAATCAGTTCTTTTAATTTACCAATTATTTTATCTCCAAATTCTCTGAAAGTTTGAAAAGAAAATGCTCTAGCCATCACTGCTCCCAATGCCATTGCTCCAAATATATTTAAACCTGGAATTGGCATAGATGCGATTGATCCTCCATCAAAAGGCACTCACGTCCTCTCTCCATTCAATACTACTACAATCACCACCATTTTCCCATAATTGAATCCAATATTAACTGTAGCATTAATTAATCCGCCTATTACCATCATACCAATAAAAGCTATAACAGATTCTCCATTGGGATCAACCACCATCACTCAATTATTTTGACAACAAGTATAAACAGATGATGTGTGAAGAAGATTTTGTTAATTACTTATTATCAAGATTTATTACATAGCATTAAAACAAGAACATAGATCAATTTGAATATATTCTTGATAATTTTGAAGAAGTTATATACATTATAAACTACGTATTCTTATATGTAATGGTACTGGAATAATAGAAAAAGGATTAAGCAATTCAGCTTAACCCTCTATCAAATTATTCATTATCAGTTTATTGGGAATATTTATTACCCACACTATTTGACAAAGAATCATTAAATAAAACTCTTTTATCTTATTGATTATTTAATTGATCCTTTTTATTTTTTATCGCAAGTAAAATCCTATCACAAGTAGCTGGGAACTCATGTATACGAACACCTACTGCATCATATATCGCATTGATAATAGCAGGAGCTGTTGGAAGCATCGCTGGTTCTCCCAAACCTTTAGCTCCATATGGACCACTATCTTCAACTTCTTCAACAAAAATACTTTTTACTGCTGGCATATCTTTACTTGTAGGAATTATATAATCAGAAAAATTCTTGTTTTTTATACTACCATTATGTACTTCTACTTCTTCCATCAAAGCATAACCAATTCCCATTGCACAACCACCTATGAGCTGTCCTTCTGCAAGCTCAGGATTAACAATTTTACCAGCATCATATACCTTTACAACTTCTAAAACATCTACTTTTCCAGTTTCATCATCCACCTCTACTACTGCTTTATCTACACCAAATGTATATGGCCAATATGGGTTACCTTGACCAGTTTCTATATTGACTTGAGAAGTAGTGGCTTTAAAATATCCTTCATAAATGGTTGAAATACTATTTTTAATAAACTCTTGATAAATTTCTTTTAAAAGATCATCTGTAACTAAACTTTGATTAATATATTTATCTAAATTGCTTTTTAATTTTCTACAAGCATCTAAAACTGCATTTCCAGTATTATAGGTTTGTCTACTAGCTGCTGCTGTACCAGAATCATGAAAGAGACTTGTATCATCATATATAATTCTAATAAAAGTTTGGTTAATATTTAAAGTCTCAGATGCTATCTGTAACATAACGCTAATTCCACCAGAACCAACATCGGAAACCCCAACATATATGTTAATTATACCTTCTTTAGTTAATTCTGCTGTAGCTCTTGACTCATCCGGAAAACCATTTCCATATCCAGTTCCATAAAAAGTTGCCGCATATCCTACACCACGCCTCTTCATTCTATCACATCCTTTAATGGATTTTCATCTTCAAGTGAAGCTAATTTCCTAAGACATTCTTTTATACCAACACTTGATGTCAAAACTTGACCACTAGCGGTTTCACTACCAACATCAAAAGCATTTATATATCTAAAATATAAAGGATGCATGTTTAATTTTTCCGCTAAAATGTCCATCTCTGCTTCATGGCCAAAAGGAACTTGAGCAGCACCAAAACCCCGCATAGCTCCACAGAAAGGATTGTTTGTATACACTGCTAAAGCTTGAATATCGACATTTGGAATTACATAAGGACCAGTGGCGTGTAGGGCTGCTTTTCTTAATACATTAATACCCCATGAAGCATATGCTCCTGTATCACCATAGATTCTAACCTTCATAGCACATAGTTTTCCATCATCTCTTACTCCTGTTTTATAATACATCTTCATTGGATGTCTTTTACTATGAGAAAGCGTGGATTCTTCTCTTGTATATAATACCTTCACTGGTTTTTTAGTAATATAGGTTGCTAGGGCAGCATGACATTGCGGATTAATATCCTCTCGTCCACCAAAAGCCCCACCAATTGCGGTATTAATAATTCGCACCATATTCTCTTCAACATTTAAACAACGAGCTATTTCTTCTCGATCATAATGAGGATATTGTGTCGCTACATAAACACATATTTTACCTTCTTCATCATATTTAGCTATGGCACATTCTGGTTGTAAAAAGGCATGTTCTGTCATTTGTGAATAATACCAATTCTCTGTAATATATTTAGCTTCCGCAAAACCTTTTTCTATATCACCTTTTTTTACCTTGATATCATATAAGATATTACTATTCTCACCTAAAATTGGTGCTCCATCTTTTAAAGCATCTTCAACTGTAAAAACACCTTCATATTCTTCATACTCCACTTCTACTTTATCTAATGCATTTTGTAAAGACTCTTTATCTTTAGCGACAACAAGTATTAAACAATCACCTACTCTTTTAAAAACATCTTTAACTAGAGTAGGTATATCTTTAAAGATTACCCCATGGGTAATACTCCCTGGTATCATAGTATAATCGATTACTGCTTCGACATTTGGTAGTTTTCTAATCTCGTCTATATTAATATGTTTTACTTTTCCATAAGGAATAGTACTTCGTTTAACACCAGCATAAAGCATATCAGGAAACTCTAAATCATCAGGAAAAATAGCCTTTCCAATGATTTTATCATAGGCATCAGGTCTTATTATACTTTTTCCCACGATAGGCACATTAATCACCCACTCTTTTTTTCATTTTTCTTTGAGCAATCTTAATCGCTTCAAAGATTTTTTGATAACCTGTACAACGACATAAATTTCCTGAAATTCCTTCTTTTATTTCTTCGTCTGATGCATTAATATTTTTATCTAATAAAGCCTTAGCACTTAAAATCATTCCTGGAGTACAGTAACCACATTGTACCGCATTTACTTCTAAAAAAGCTTCTTGAATGGGATGTAACTCCTTTTGGCTTACACCTTCAATAGTGGTAATATTTTTACCATTACAAGTTGAGGCTAATACTAAACAAGAATTAACAATTTTACCATCCATAATTACTGTACAAGCCCCACATTCTCCTTCTCCGCATCCTTCTTTCGTTCCTTTTAATTTCAACTCATCGCGAAGAAAGTCTAGCAAACGCATAAATGGTTTTATTTTACGAGTATACATTTCCCCATTAACGGTCATTGTGACTTCTATCATCTTATCACCTCACCTAAGGCTTTTTCTAATGCTAATTTATATACCCCTTTGACAGCTTCTTTCTTAAAAGGCATGGTCTTTCTAGTCTTAATACTTTCGTAAACAATTTTTTCTAAATTACTTAATATTTCTTCACTATATAAATATTCTAATGTTTTTCCATAAGCTTTAGTTTCAATTTCTTTTACTCTAAATGGATACCTTCCTACGGCTCCTAAACAAATGGCTAATGATTGAATGGTATCATTATTCATAATAATACTAATTGCGGTATTAAGGCGGGCTATAGATAGTGAATTTCTTTTTCCTAATTTATAATAACCACTATATACTGTTCGTTTAGGAATAATTATATTTGTCAATACTTCATGAGACTTGATATGCTCAGTATCAATTTTTTGAAAATACTCTTCACAACTAATATATCTAATAACTTCTTTAGATGTAAACTCTAACATACCATCTAAACAGATAATACAAGGTATGATATCAGCAGCTGCTGCTCCATTTATAATATTACCACCAATAGTAGCCATATTTCTTATTTGGGGTGAGCCCATGGTTTTAGCTGCAAGATAAAGACCATTAAAATATTTTTGGATAACCTTACTATTTAATAAATCAGCAAAAGTCACCATACTACCAATGATTATTTCATCATTTTTTTCAGTAATCGCTTTAAGTTCTGTTATATTATTTAAATCAATTAGGTACTCTCCTTGTTTATGTTTTCTTTTTAAATCCAATATGAGATCAGTACCACCAGCAAGAATTAAGCAATTCTGATACTTAGAAAGTATTTCCTGTGCTTCCAACAAGGTTTGTGGTTGAAAAACATTATTTATTTCCATCTTCGCCCCCCTATTCCATTAAATCTATAAAATTAAAACTTTGATAATAAAACAGTCCTCTAGGAGTAATTTTTATTTCAGGAATAACAGGTAAAGCCATAAATGATAGGGTAATAAAAGGATCTACACCATCTTTGATACCATACTCTTTAGCCAAATAATTTAATCTTTTCATCTTTGTATAAAGTATTTGTGGGTCCTCATCAGTCATAATTCCACCTATAGGTAAACTAACAAACTCTAATACTTTTCCTTGTGATACAATCACAATTCCCCCACCAATTTCAATCAAAGTATTTACAGCAAGCATCATATCTTTATCATTACTACCTATACAAACAACATTATGTGAATCATGAGCTATAGTTTGAGCAATCGCTAAATTCTTTAATCCTAATCCTGTAATGTATCCCGTAAAATGTTTACCAGTCATTTTATGACGTTCGAGTACCGCAATCTTATTTAGTTCGTACTTATCTAAATCTTGAACTGGAATAACCATTTTCTCTGTATATAAAGAACCAGGAAGGGCTTTAATCACATTGATTGATTTTCCATTCTTATAGTTAATATAAAAAGTATCCTCGCTAACTGGTTTTAAATGCATGGTTTTATATGGTTTTACTTTATTAAAAAACTTTCTTTTCTTTACCACTTTACCATTTTTAATAACTTGACTGATATATAGTTTTTCTAAATCTTTAAAAATTACTAAATCAGCCTTTTTTAATGGGGCAATTGCTCCTCTATCAAATAACTTAAAACAATTAGCAGGGTTAAAACTCGCAATAGTATAAGCTTTTATAGGCTCTAGACCTTCTTGAATAGCTAAACGAATACAGTTATCAATACTACCTTCCTCCATTAAATCTTCGATATGACGGTCATCAGTACAAAAGAGAAAACGTTGATAATTTTTTTCATTTACTGCTTTCACTAAGGTTTTTAAATCCCTTGCTTGTGAACCTTCTCGCATCATGACATACATACCTTTACTTACCTTTTCTAAAGCTTCTTCTTGACTAGTACATTCATGGTCGGTAGTAATACCAGCACATAAGTAAGCATTTAATTCTTTGGAACTTGTTTTTGGACAATGTCCATCAAGATGTTTACCTTTATCTTGGGTATATTTGACTTTCATCAACATATCTTGGTTTTGACTTAAAACCGCATTAACATCCATAACTTCCCCTAAACCTAAAATGCGAGGATGTTTTAAGTATGGTCTTAATTTCTTTGCATTTAAAGTAGCGCCATTATCTTCAAAACTTACAGCTGGTACACAAGAAGGTAACATAAAGAATATATCCATACCTGCAGATTGACTATTACTTAACATTAACTTAATCCCTTTAGTTCCTAAAACATTAGCGATTTCATGAGGGTCAGCTACAATAGTAGTTACACCTTTGTTAACAATGATTTGCGACAATATTTCTGGTGTAACCATTGCTGACTCAATATGAACATGACTATCAATAAACCCTGGTGCTACATAATAATCACTACAATCAATCTCTTCTTTTCCCTCATAATTACCAATACCCACAATCGTATCCCCAACGATTGCGATGTCTCCAACTTCAATGGTTTGGGTATAAACATTAATATATGAGGCATTTTTTAAGACTAGATCAGCTCGTTCTTTTCCCAATGCTACTTGGATTTTCTCTTTCAAACTCTCCACCCCTTAACTTTTATAAATGAATAGTCATAAAGGAATGTTTAACACATCCCTTTTTTACTACTATATAGTTTTTGGTTCCTTAACAAGTTTTCCTGAAACATAACGAGCGACGATATTACGGTCATCTCCAGTATATATAAACTTTTGTAATCTTTCTTCAAGAGTTAAGTCTTTAAAATTAGGTAGAATACTATCATCAATTACTAAAGCATCAAATTCATAATCTTTTTCAAAACTGCCCACATTACCAAAGAATCTACCTCCACCTTTAGTAGCAAGATAAAATACTTCAGGAGTAGATAATGGTGTATCAATTCGGTCAGAATATATCCATTTTAAATTTGCTACTTGTGAACAGTTAACCATGACATCCATCATAGACACTGTATGACCACCAGAAACATCACTACCAAGGCCAACTGGAATACCTCGTTTAATTAATCTTCTGATTGGGGCAATTCCACTACGTAAATTACAATTAGAAATTGGATTATGCGCTACAAAAACTTGCTTTTGTTTCATAAGTTCGATTTCATCTTCATCAACTAGGACACAGTGAGCCATAATCGTTGGTACATCACCAAAAAGACCAGCCTCATCATATAAACTAGCATAGCTACTAGCATCTGGATGCAATTCTTTTACATAACTAATTTCCCCGAAATTTTCACATAAATGGGATTGACAACTTACTTGATATTTTTGGGCTAATTGTCCTAGTCCTTTTAATAACTCATTAGTACAACTAGGAATAAACCGAGGGGTAATAATTGGTTTTACTAAATCATATTTATTGACATATTTCATTAAGATTTCTTCCGTATCTTGTAGTGAAACTTCTGTTGTTTCTATCAAAAATGATGGAGCATTACGGTCCATATTAACCTTACCAACATAAGCTCCTAAACCAGCTTCATGAAATAAATCCATTAAAGCCATAGTACTCTCTTTATGTATTGTGCCAAAGACACAAGCTCTCGTAGTGCCATACTTCCATAATTCATGAATAAAAGCGGAATACACCTTACAAGCATATTCAATATCCTTAAATTTAGCCTCTTCTGGGAAAGTATAGGCATCAAGCCATGGTAAAAGTTCCTTATCTAACCCCAAACCGATGTTAGAAAACTGTGGAGCATGAACATGTAAATCGACAAATCCTGGTATGATTAGATGATCA
The DNA here is from genome assembly GCA_036562215.1 of Haloplasmataceae bacterium. Classification (GTDB taxonomy): domain Bacteria; phylum Bacillota_I; class Bacilli_A; order Haloplasmatales; family Haloplasmataceae; genus CALFRW01. Next base: position 8,975 of record DATCKO010000203.1, read on the forward strand.
TTATAATCTCTAATCTCGATATTTTGATACTCATCCGGTAACTTTGGATAAACACCTAAAACCTTATTATCATTTACCACAATATAACCATTTTTAACAGTTTCTAAACTGCCAAATTCACAAGCATATATAATATTTCCCTTAACCGCATATAAACAACTCATCAATTTCCTCCCCTTCGATAAAATGTATTTTCTAGAGGTAATTTTTTACGGAAGACGCCATCATATTTATAATAGGCACCTTGGACAGCAGGAGCAGTTGGTATTGTGGTAATTTCTCCGATGCCTTTGGCTCCGTATGCTAAGTCATTGTGATTTTTCTCAATGATGATAGGTACAATTTCTGGTATATCAGTAGCTCTAAATAATCCTAAGGTTCCAAATTTAGCTTGAGGAACTGAATCCTTGAGTGGAAAATCTTCGGTTAACGCATAACCTAATCCCATTACAACTCCTCCATCAATTTGACCTTCCACATTAGTAGGATTTATAGCTCTTCCCACATCGTGACAAGCAACTACTTTACTAACCTTACCATTTTCATCTAAAACAACCACTTGCGTAGCATAACCATAGGTAACATGACTAACAGGATTTTCTTTTTCACTATTCATCGGGTCAGTGACTCCCTCATATTCACCATAAAATTCACAATTTTCTAATTCTTGTAAAGATTTTGCTTCTAATGCTTCTTTTAACTTAAGACTTGCAAGACGTGCTGCCTCACCTGTAAATAGGGTTTGGCGTGAAGCGGTTGATGTACCAGAGTCAGGTGTAAGGAAAGAATCTGGTTCATCGATATAGATTTGTTCTTTACATAGTTTAGTTGTTTCACAGACAATTTGCAAGATTACTGTAGCTAAACCTTGACCAACTCGTGCTGCACTCGTTCTAACATAAACCTTATTATCTTTAACGATTAGTCGACATCTACCAAAATCAGGTACTCCCACTCCTAATCCCGAGTTCTTCATGGCACAGGCAATACCTACATATTTATGTTTTTCATATTCTTCTTTTACGGCTAATAAGGTTTCAACAATAGCTGTACTATCATCAGCTATCTGACCATTTGGTAAGACATCTTTAGGTAAAACAGCATTCTTATATCTAATCTCCCATGGAGAAATTCCCACTTTTTCCGCTAATAAATTCAGATTACATTCCGAGGCAAAAGCTGATTGTGTAACCCCAAAACCTCTAAAAGCTCCTGCTGGTGGATTATTAGTATAGACCGCAGTTCCTTCTATTTCGATATTTGGTATTCGATATGGTCCTGCAGCATGAGTACAAGCTCTTTGTAAAACTGGTCCACCTAATGAAGAATAAGCTCCAGTATCAGAGATAATTTGGGCTTTAAAAGCAGTTAGATTACCAAACTCATCACAAGCTGTGGTACAAGTTATTTCCATGGCATGTCGTTTAGGATGTACCATAATACTTTCCTTACGACTTAAAGTAATTTTAACTGGTCTTTTAGTTAGGTAAGATAAAAGAGCAGCATGATGCTGAACACTCATATCTTCCTTACCACCAAAGGCTCCACCTACGGTTTTACTAATCGTTCGTACCTTATCTTTTGGTAAACCTAAAAGTTCCGAAATTTCTCTTTGCTCATCATAAACAC
>DATCKO010000209.1:0-10189 GCA_036562215.1 Haloplasmataceae bacterium
TTATATAAGAGCTGGAAAGGAGAAGCTATGCGTAATAAAAAAATTTTTGATATGGTTATACTGGCAACATTTCTAACTATTATCATTGTTTTAACTATCACAGGATTAGGCTATATAACCTTACCATTTTTCCCTTTAGTAAGTGGAACTATAATTCATATTCCCGTATTAATTGCTTGTATTTATTTTGGAAAGAAAATAGGAGTAGGTACAGGATTAATCTTTGGCTTATCAAGTTGGCTTTATGCTTTAACCCGTGCTGCCCTACCTATAGAATTCGTTTTTCGTAATCCTATTGTGGCTATATTTCCACGTGTTTTGTTCCCTTTGATTGCTTATTATATTTATAATTCTATTAAAAAAATGATAAAAAATGATAGTTTAAACATCATTTTAACATCGGTAATCTCTACTCTTATACATGCTCTATTAGTTCTACCATTAATTATGATTTTTGGTCCTGATAGGATTGCTGAGGTATATCAGTCTCAAGGTGTTTCCTTACAAATATTACTAAATATGGTTTGGACAACCCTTGTATTTAATACAATTCTTGAAATGGTTCTAGCTGGAGCCATTGTAGCACCAATTGTTCTAGCTTTACGCTCTGCCAATAATAAGTTTGATAATTAGGATGTGTAGTATTATGTTGTTATTATTTGACGTAGGAAACAGTAATATTAGTTTTGCGATATACAAAGAAAATGAGTTACTAAACAAATGGCGTATTAAAACTGATATCAATAAAACTGCTGATGAGTATGCAATTATAATAAATAGTTTATTACATGACTATTCAATTGCTGGAGTAGTAATTGCCTCAGTTGTGCCATTAATCACTTCTTTAATTAATACCTATTGTCGTAAGTATTTACATATTGAGCCTTTAATAATCGGTCCAGGAATAAAAACAGGTTTAGATATTAAACTCAATAACCCAAAGGAAATTGGTGGAGACTTAATAGCTAGTGCTATAGGTGCTATCACTAATTATCCACAACCTTGTATTATAATTGATATGGGTACTGCTACTACCTTTTCTTTAGTTGATAATAATACCTTCTTTGGTGGCATAATAATACCAGGTATAGAAACAAGCCTCTATGGATTAATTTCTAAAACTGCCTTATTACCACATATTGATATTAAAGCACCAAAGCGAATTATTGAAAAAGAAACGGTAGCTTGTATGCAATCAGGTATTGTCTATGGTAGTGCTACCATGATTGATGGTATGATAGCTAAGGTTGAAAAAGAATATGGTAAGAAATGTAATATTATTGCCACTGGTGGTTTAGCTAAATACATAGTCCCTTATTGTCAAAGACCAATTATCTTAGATAAATATTTGATCTATAAAGGTTTAATTGATTTATACTATAAAAATAAAGAAAATAACTAAAAAAGTTAAAAATCCTACATATACTAAGTAGGATTTTTTAATATAAAATTAGCTTTTTGACTTTTTTTGTTGGAAAGACTTTTCGTAATTCCATTTCTTTTTTTAGTTTATAGTATTCTTCAAAGGTCTTTATCCGCACTTTATGTGTTTCAATCGCATTTTCTACCGCTAATCTATTACTCATTCGTATCTCCTCCTTTCTGATCTTCCCAAAAAACACCCCAATAGTCATTATATGAGCAAATTTTAAAAACTTGCTAAAAAAATAAAAAAACAAGACCTTACGAAAGGTCTTGTTGAACACTATTTTCTTTATCTTTATGATTATCTTTAATCAATTCTGATTTCTGTATTTCCAAATGAATCTTTTTCATACGCCGGTTACTTAACTCTCTTACCGTAAAAGTTAAAGTATACTCATAGTATTTATCATCTTCAATTGTTTTAACATCATTATCAACCTTGACTAAAGTTTTATATACATATTGGTCGCCAATACTTGGAATTTCTTCCAACATCTCATAAATCCATCCACCAACACTATTATAATGAGTATCGGGGGCATTATCTAAACCTAACTCTTCAAATAGATCTTCAAGAGGTATCGAAGGGTTAATGTCATAATTATAATCATCTATTTTTTTAATATCGTATTCTTCTTCATCATGTTCATCATAAATCTCCCCTACCAATTCTTCTAAACAATCTTCCATTGTTACTAGACCAGAAGTACCTCCATATTCATCTGATACAATTGCCATATGTTGTTTATTACGTTGTAGTAATTCCATCAGATCATTTACATGCATTGATTTAGGAACATATATTGGTTCACGCATTAAGTCTTCGATATTAATTTTACTATGATCTTCTGTTGTTAAGATAGCTTCATAAAAATCACGTTCATATAGAATTCCCACCACATTATCTTTCGTTTCTTTATAAACAGGCATGCGGGAGAATTTCTCTTTCATAAAGCAATCTTTAATGTAATCAATATCATCATCTAAATAGACTCCCACCATATCGACACGTGGAGTCATAATGTCGTAGACATTAGTATCGCTTAAATCGAGGACACTACGAATCATTTCTTTTTCTTCTTGCTCTAAAACTCCTTCTTCTTCCATAGTATCGATAATTACTTCAAGTTCATCTTCAGTAACAGAAGGTAAATTGTTTTCTTTATCCTTTTCTAATACTTTACCTAAACCTTTTTTCAACTTAGTTACGAGAAAAACAAATGGAGAGAAGATTTTCATAAACAACAGTAATATCCAACTAAATTTCAAACAAATAGTTAAGGCATTTTCTTTCGCAAAAGATTTTGGTAAGATTTCCCCAAATAATAGAATAATGATTGTCGATATCAAAGTGGCAACTAACGGTCCTTGAGCATCATTGACTAAAGATATCGCTATGACAGTAGCAAGAGAAGCCATACCAATATTGACAATATTATTACCTATTAAAATGGCAGATAATGTTTTATCGTAGTTTTCGGCTATATAAAGAGCTCTTTTAGCTCCTTTTTTTCCTTCATCAGTGGCATTCTTTAGTCTAATGATATTAACACTAGAAAAAGCTGTTTCACTTGCTGAAAAGAAAGCTGAAAAAACTAATAGTATGCCAAATAAAATATAACTAATACTTGATGGATTTTTGGCTACATTACTTAAAGCAAAAATAAAGTTTAAGACCGACGGGTCTTCCACAGTAACAACACTCTCCTTGATTGTTTATTATTATATTACAAATATCATTATAGCAAATCTAAATTATTATGTAAATATATTATCATTTCTACATGGAAATGAACTTGTCTATCGCAAATAAATAGAGATAGGCAACAATTTTTTTATTCGCATATATTTTTTCCATTGCTTCTTTATAAATACTTAATTGAAGTTGATATTCATTTTTAATACGACTTATTTCTAAATCATTATTATTTAAATAATCAGTTTTAAAATCTACTAAAACACAATATGTATCATATTCAACAAATAAATCGACAACTCCTTGTACTAATATATCTACTTCATCTTTAAGATGAGGATAGACTTTTTTACTACTAAGCAAAGTAGTAAATGGCATTTCTTTGTATACTTTATTGGCATACTTAATACTCTTCATTAAATCTTGATCTAACAAATTTAAAATTTTCATTAGGTCAATTAATTGCGCTTGTTCCTCTGATAAAACTTCTTTCAGAATCAAACTACTTTTTAAATCTTCTAATTTTTCATATGTATAATCTTTCGTATAATCTACATGTTGCATAAAAATATGAAAACTAGTACCTTTAAGTGTTGGATCTATTGTACTATTACTTAAAAAGCGTGGTTTTTTAAATAGCGATTTCCCATGTTGGTAGAGATATTCACTCATATTTTGCTGGCGTTTTATATCAGCTATGGTTTGTTTCGCAAAATGAACCGTATATTCATAATGCGGATAGACAAAATTTAATCTTTGGCTAATCTCTTTAGCATACTTACTAAAATCTAATTCATAATCTAATTTATCAGGATTATCATCTAGTAAAGCAAAAGATGAATCTATAATTCTAACTTGACATTGTGGATTTTCACCTTTTCCACTTATTCCAAGAATTCTCTTAAAAGCATTGTGTCGGGACATGGCTTTTAAGATAAGTTCTAAATAGTTTGTTGCTAAACGCTCATCTTTTGGTAGAAGTTTATCTGTATAATCAGTAAGCATTCTTAATTTTGGTATTTCTTCTGCAAAATCTTCGACAGTTCCTACTAAATACAAATATTCTTTAGCACGTGTTAAGGCAACATATAATAAACGCATTTCTTCAGCTAATAACTCGCGATGTAATTTATCTTTAATAAGATTTTGCATTAAGGTTTGATATCTTACTCTATACTTCATATCAAGATAACTAAAACCAATACCTAAATCTTTATCAAATAAAATGGCGTTTTTTTCATCTTGGGTATTATATTTTTTATCTAAATTGGTAACAAAAACTACTGGGAACTCTAACCCTTTAGCTTTATGTATGGTCATAAACTGAACTAAGTTTTCATTATCCGAAAGTGTTCGAGCTTGAGGTAAGTCCTCATCATTATCTTGAAAGAAATTGATTAATTGAATAAACTTAAATAAGCTATTAGTAATTAAATGTTCATATTGTTTAGCACGAGTATATAATAAATCCAAATTAGCTTTTCTTTGGATACCTCCACTTTGACCTAAAACAAAATCATAATAATTTGTTTCATGATAAATACTGTAAATAATATCAGGTACCGCTAATGTTTTAGCATTTTCTCGCCATTTATCAAGCATACTTATGAAGTAGCGTAATTTGTCGCATATAATTTCATTTTTACCACTTTTTAAATACTCTATAACTTTATGATAAAAATAATCTTCTTTACTATTTACTTTAATTTCAATTAATTCTTTTTCATTGATATTGAATATCGGACTACGTAATGTTGCAACTAATGGAATATCTTGTAAAGGATTATCGATAACTTTTAAAATAGAAGTTACTGTTAATACTTCAATCGAATCAAAATAACCCGTCAACTCTGAGGCTAAAAAAGGAATGTTATACTTCTTAAACACATCATAATAGGTACTTTGCTCATGCTTAGTTCGTGCTAAAATCACAATATCACGATATTCAATAGGACGTAATTTTTCTTTTGAATCATATAACATATAACCATTATCTATTAAACGTCTAATTTCACAAGCCACAAAATGCGCTTCAAGAACTCCTTTATCAAGGTGTTCGCCCATACTTTCATTAATCTTCGCTTTATCGAGAATACATAAGTTAACGAAATTTTCCTTAAGCTTACTCTCTAAATAATCTTTTTGTCCAAAAACTAATTGAGCTCTGTCATCATACTCAATTTCAAAGTTTTCTTCATCCATTAACTGTTGGAAAAGAAAATTGATAAAATCAATTATTTCTTTTCTACTTCGGTAATTAGCATTTAGATTTATTAATTCTCCTCCTAAGCCTTGAGAAAACTCCTTATATTTTCTTTGAAAGATATCTGGTTCAGCATTACGAAAACGATAAATTGATTGCTTAACATCTCCTACCATAAAAACATTATTACCACAGGAAAGATAATTTATGATTGCTTCTTGCATAGAGTTAGTATCTTGAAACTCATCAATCAAAATCTCTTTAAATAGTCCTCGATAATATTTCACAGCTTCGTTATTCCCATTTTGACTTGTTAAAATTTGTAGAGTTAAAGTTTCTAGATCATTAAAATCAACTAGATTTTTGTCTTTCTTCGCCAAATGATATTTTTCATCAAATAATTCAATTAATGCAAATAGACTTTCTAAAATAACTCGATTTTCTTTAAGAAATTTAACATGACTTTTTTCATAATAAGCGAAATACATACTTAGTTTGTTTGTTATCAAATCTTTACCTTTATCACGATAACTTTTTATAAGTTCTTTAGTGATATCGTCTATCTCTAAATCTCTACTACTGGATTTAAAAGGGGAAAACTTTAGTTTACGAAAATAGTGAAATAGGTTGTCCCACGATTCATCGAGCATGTTTTCTATATTATTGACTAATAAAGAATCAGCTTGATAAAGTTCACAATATGGATGATTATATGATTTAGCAAGATGATATGCTTTCGCAAAATAAGATTTTGCTTCAGATAAGATATTGATAAATATCTCCTTAATAAATGCAAAACACTTCCAAGTGTTTAGATTATTATTAACATCATAGTTTTCTAAAGTTTTTTTCTTAAACTGCTCATAATAAGGAAGACTCTTAATTTTATTATAAACTGTCATAATAATATTACGAAAATTCTCATCATTTGTTTTCGTGGAAAAGCGATTTACTAACAGTAAAAAATCTTTATTTTCTTTTTCAAAACATTCATTAAATAATTCTTCTAAAGTTTCGCTAGCAATTAATTTTGCTTCTACATCATCGGCGATGGAATAAGTTGCATCGAAATCTATAAGATAAAAAAACTTCTTTATTACTTCATTACAAAAAGCATGAAAAGTAGAAATATGACTATTAGCAATCTTTGGTAACTGTTTACGTAAGTGACTATTATAAGGATTTTCTAATAATTCTTTATTTAATTTCAGCCTTAAACGGAGTTTCAACTCACTAGCAGCTTTTTCTGTAAAAGTTACAATTAATAGTTCATCAATATTTACTTGATCTTTCTTCATTTTTTCCATTATTCTTTCGATTAAAACCGTTGTTTTACCACTTCCTGCACTTGCTGACACAAGTAAATTTTTCCCTTTAGAATTGATGGCTTGAAGTTGTTCTTTAGTAAACTTCATCTTATTCCTCACCTCCATACTCACATACAATTTTATCTATAATTTCCTTACTATCACCAGTTTTTTTAATCTCATTATAACTATTTTCTTTTAATGTTGGATCAAACTTGCAAATAGCATGATAGTTACAATATTCACACTGTCTTATTTTATTATAAAGTACGGGCTTTATTGGTATATGACCATTAGTAATCTCTTTCATTGAATTTACTATAACTTGTCTAGTATATTTTCTTAGAGCGTTAATTTCTTTTACAGTAAGTACTTTAGAATAAGCATTGTAATTACCATCATTTTTATAAGCAACCTTAATAATATCCGATGTTGGATTTTCTTTTAATTTTTGATCAAATAACGCAGAAATATTTTTATCAGCTGTTGTATATCCATTCATCTTATACTGTTCTAAATGTTTTTCTCTTATTTTATCAATATCTAATTCCATATCAGCTTTTATTTCTGATTCCTGGATTCGATAATATAAGATTCCAGCTGGTATTGCGAGTTTTTTAAACAAACGTAAAGAGTTTTCTAATACGACATCCAAATAGGTTAGTAATTGTAGACTTAATCCATGATAAATCTTGTTAAAATCAATCTCTCTATTACCAGACTTATAATCTAGAATTTTGATATATACATTATTTTCATCTTGTGCAACATCTATCCGGTCAATAAAACCTTTTAAACTCATCACAAAACCATTATCTAACTTTATTGGTTCTACGATAAGACGCTCGGCATTAGAGGAAAACATCTCCTCCACTGCAAAAATTTTAAATTGAGAATATTTTGATTGATAATGCATTGCCTTAAAAGATTCAATTAAAGTATCCTTTATTTTACTTAATAAATATTGGTTCTTTTTATTATTCATAAAAAATTGTCTTTGGACTTTCTTAGCATAAGTATCAACTACTTGATTAATTAAATGTTCTAATTCAGAAAGCGGAATTTCATGCAGATTTTGCTTATTATCGATAAGCATTTTTGATATAGCTCTAATCGTTTCGTGATATAAATCCCCTATATCCACTACTTCCATTTTTTGAATATCACGTGGTTGTAAATGTAATCCTCGTTCTAAAAAATGAGCATATGGGCAATGATTATAACTTTCAATACTAGAGATACTAGCGATAATATTCTCACTGTAAAGTTCTTTGACCATTTCTTTATCTAAGGTTAGAGCTTCATTTGTATAAGTGACTCCTAATAATCTTTTGGTTAAACTTTTAGAATGCTTATAATAACCATATAAAGCTTTCCATAAATCATTTACTTCTTGGCCTTTTCTTAGAGAATTAACTGCTTTTAATATTAACTTTGCTGTTATGGTCTTGGTAGTTACATAATAAAAATTGTTTTCATTAGGTAGCGGGAAATCATAACATGTTTCAATATGTAATTTTGGAAAAATGTTTACGACTTTATCGATTATTTCCGAACGATAAGCTTCTTTCTTATCATTATCAGCTAAAGTATAAGTAAGGATAAGTTTTTCACTTGGTGATGTTAAAACGGTATAGATAATAAAATACTCTTCTAACAAATTAGCTTCTACTGTTGGCAATAATTCAACATTTAGACTTAATAATAATTCCCGTTCTTTGTCGGTGATTAATCCTTTTTCCGAAACTACTTTAGGAATTTCGTTTTCATTAACACCTAAGACAATGGCCTTTTTCACACCTAATGCTTTGGGGTCATCAAAATGTCCAGTTAATTGAAAACGTGAGCGTTTTAAAGTTCCAACCATAACTTGGTCGATTGCTGGAGGTACAATCGCAAAACGCATACCTTTAAAGCCATTTCTTAAAACTTTAATGAAATCATTAGTATTTATTTTATAATCACCGCATACTTGTACTAACTCATCAAATAAGTTCATCAAATGATTATAAACTTGTTTATGTTTCTTTGCTTCATTTAAATCTTGCTCATTCTTATTATAACTTGATTGAACTTTTTCAAGAATGTCTAATTTATATTCTGTGTTAACTTCTTGAACTAAATTATATATTGCTATAACTTTTTCCTTTATTGTCAAACCTTTGGTAAAATCTTGTTTAAACTTACTTAAAGGTGTCATGACCTCTTGCTTAGTATCATTGATTATCTTTTCTAATTCCTCTTCTTTTTTCGTTTTACGACTCTTTAAATCGCTAATTTTTTTGAAAATATCATAAGCAAAGTAATCTTTTTCCCAGTCTTTACCTGATATACCATGTGATAAACAATAATTCTCTAAAATATCAATACGATTTCGATATTCATTACAGAATCGTTTATAGTTTTTATCAGTCAATTTTTCGTTATTATATTCTATAGGCATAAACATTTCCGTTTTTATCATCCGAAACATGGCTTCATAAGACATATTATTCTTTATAACTTCTAAGGCACTATCGATGAAGTTTAATAAGAAATGATCTAACATCATTTTTTTATCATCGATAAAGACTGGTATATCATATAATGGAAAAATGTTTTTAATTAAAGGATAGTAAATTTCTTGATTATTTAGATATATTACATAATCACTATATTTAGCCTGATTTTGATAAACATCATTAAAAATCATTCTTGCTACTGTATGAACTAAAGACTCTGGATTCTCGGTTTCATAAATGTTTATGGCACGGACTTCCATATTTGTACTAGTGTCATGTTCATAATTTTTCTCTAAGTAGGTTAATTCTGGGTTTTGATAACGGTAAGTTATCGATAAATGAGTAATCTCTATAGGTATATTATTATCTAAAGCATAATTCTTAATTTTCATAAATGTTTTATAAGGAAGATTAAAAAGATGCATAGGTGATGACATATCAATAGTGGTAGGGTTATCTAAAGTAAAAAGCATCGTTACCGAATGACTATATTTTAACATTTCATAAATGACATTTAATTCAATAGTTGTAAAATTATGATAACCATCAATATATATATCTGTATTCTTTATGTATTCTGATTCTTTTATTTTCAAAGCTAAATTATAATAGAAATCTTCTTCATCGATTAACTTATTACCATATACTTTTATCAACTCTTGATAAATTATCTGTAAATCATGTATTTTTTTTCGTAAAGTTTCATCGAGTTCTTCTCGATTAATTAGCTCTTCCATTAACTCATTATTCCAAGCAAAACTCTTTAGTTCTTTTATAGCTTCTTTTACTAACTCCACAAAACTATAGTTAGCACCTAATCTATTATATAGTAAAAATCTATTTCTATTTTCTTCAATAATCTTTGTTATTACCATAAGGACACTGATATCACTAATAAAGATTTTGTTTTGTCCACCTGTTTCTTGAAATATACGGTAGGCTAATCTCTTAAAACTTAAAACTTGCAAGCGATTAAAGGCTTTTCCTTTAAGACGTTTAGCTATCTCATATTCAGCCTGATGTGACATTTGCTCAGGAACAAATAGCAAAATATTAT
>DATCKO010000035.1:0-2287 GCA_036562215.1 Haloplasmataceae bacterium
TAATCACCAGCATATATTTTCATATCTTTAGGAGCAAAAGCCAAACCATGACTTAAATCCATAGCTTCTCCTTCAGCTTTTCTTTTATCAATATCAATAAGAACTAGTTCATCACATCCACCTTGATTTACTAAAGCATAAGCATAACTCATACCCACAAAACCTGTTCCCACTAATACTACTTTACGTGATTCATCATAATTCATATCAACACCTCAAAAAATACTTTCTTATCGTATTTTCCCACTTATTTTTATTTCAATACTATATTTACAATACTAGCAATACTAAATTTATCTCGTTTACTATTATTCTCCATAATAATCATTTTTTTTATTGGGTCAATCTTAACAATAATACCTTCAACTAAGTAAACATAACCATCATAAAAATATTCCAAACTTACCATTTCCTTATTTTCATAATATCTATACAACTTTTCATTGAGTTCATTTAATTGATCTTCACTTAAAATAGGTCGTTCTATTTTGTTCATTTCATAAATCAATCTATTAATATAATTAGCTTGTTCAGGTAGTGAAGCAAAAGGTTGCCATTTAACCATTCCTCGTTGGGTCATAAAATCATCTCCTTATTGTGGTAATTCAGCGTTATGACCACCAATTAGTTTACTTCTTCTTAATGATGTAGCTTTATCTAAGTAAGAAACACCACGTAATAAACTACTCTTACCAAATCTTTTACGTATTTCGTCCATAGCATAAGATAATCTTTGTTTACGAGCTCTGTCATCAAATAAACCTAATTGTAAAGGTCTATCATCACACAATTTACCTATACTAATAGTGATTTTTCTAATTGGTCGACCATCATAAAATTTATTAAATAATCGTTCACAAGCTTCATATATTTCTTGTGTTAAGTTAGTAGGTTCATCAAGCGTTATTTGACGTGAAAAACCTCCACCTCCAGTTTCCTTAGAATAACCTATACTTAAGTGAATAGTTTTCCCCATTTTTCGATACGAACGGATACGCATTCCTAATTCCTCACATTGTTCAAGCATTACAATCCGGATATTTTCATAATAATCTTCATATAAAGTTTGCCCAATACCCAGATTATGATCATGTATTTCATGAGGTTTTCTAATTATACTATAATCAATGCCATGGCTATGATAATATAATTCTTCCCCCATTACTCCTAACTTTTGTTTTAGTCGTTTTACATCGTAATTAGCAATATCACCTACTTTATACATTCCCATCGAATTTAAGATTTTTTCTAAATTAGCACCAATTCCCCACATTTCTTGCAGTGGTGTAACTGGCCATAATTTCTTTTCCACATCATGATAATGCCAATAAGCAATTCCATCGGGATTTTTTTTAGCTTCTAAATCGAGTGATAATTTAGCTAGTAACATATTAGGACCAATACCACAAGCAGATAATAATCCTGTAGTCTTATAAATATCATTCATTATAACCCTAGCCATTTCCCTAACATCCCTAGCAAATAAATGCATTGATTCAGTTACATCTAAAAAACTTTCATCTACTGAGTAAATATGTAAATCTTCCATAGGAACATACTTTAAAAAAATTTCCACTATTTTTTGCGAGAATTCTAAATATACTTTCATTCTAGCTGGGGCAAATATAATACCTATATCCCTAGGTAACTCATAATAACGACATCTACTTGGATAACCTAATTTTTTTAATCCTGGTGATATAGCTAATACAATACTACCTTCTCGTTCTATACTACCAACAACCGCAAGTTTTGCTTCAGTAGGATCTAATCCTCTCATGACACACTCACAACTAGCATAAAAACCTCTTAAATCAATACATAAAATATAGCGACTATCAGGATATTCTAACATCATATCACTCTCGCAATCGAATATATGTTCTATTATTATTATATTCATCTTCTTATAAAAATACAATAAAAAATAAAACATTTGTTCTAACAAACTATGTCAATAAATATTTTTAAAAAAAGTGGCTCTATAATTTTTATTGTGGGTAACTAACCCATACTATTTGACAAAGAACCTTAATTTTTTGTAATTCATTAATGAATGCTTTGCTATATGGATGCCATTGTACATATCCCTTAATTGCCCATACTCAAAGCCTGTCTTTTTGCTAAAGTGATATTCTCTATATCTATATTGATTTATTTTTGCTAAACAATTATCTCTACAACTTTTTCTATAAATAACGGGCGGGGGGCATCACGCAAAAAGTCGCAGTTTCAAACGGGGTATATAGAAAGTTTGGTTATTATGTCAGTAATGAGAGCATGGACT
>DATCKO010000045.1:0-5496 GCA_036562215.1 Haloplasmataceae bacterium
AAATATTGCCCATAAAAAGAAATTTTCTTTTAGTATTTTCTTAAATAAGTGAGTTAAAGTAACTAATAATGGCCAAACAAAGAGATATTGTAATACATAAAGATTTACTCCCCAAATAACTAGCGCTTCACCAACAATAAATAATAACGAAATTAAAATTGACCTTTTAAAACCTAATACTAAAGTATAGATAATAAGCAGTAATGATACTGGTTCAATATTTGGTAAAAAAGCTAGTGCTAATTTAGATATGTTTAATATCGTAGCACATATGGCTATAAGTACCATATTTAGAACATTTTTATTACCCATATTTAATCCCAAGTCTTAAGTTCAAGTGTAATTTTATCACCGTCTTTAATAGCTAACTCATCAGCACCTACTTGGGCACCTTCGCCATTAACTATGATTTCCCAAAATTCATGTTTACTACTATCAGCAATAATATCATCTACACCAATTATATATCTTCCTTGCCCAAATTCTTGCCATTCAACATTCATTTTTTCATCTAATAATTCTCCTAAAAATTCTGCATCAGTTTTAAATGTGTAAGTCTTAGAATATTTTTCATCTTTAGTATTATCGATGACGACTATTGTTATTTGTTTTTCTCCTTCTTCTACTTGATCATTAATATGATTTTTGTAAATTAGTATTAAGCCAATGGCTAAACCAATTACGATAATGCTTGATACTATAGTAAGTATCCATTTGTTTTTGAACATATCTTCTCCTCCTAAATATTATTATTATAGGCAAGATAGTCCTGGATATATAAAAACCTCATTTCGAGAAATGAGGTTGTGTTAGATATGCAAAATACACAAAAAATAATGCTTATCATACACTTTTCTCATTCCCAGGAGAAATTGTAGAATTGATTATTAGGCAGGTCTACTGGCTCGTGAATCATCCTACTCAGATACCTTCCCGCTTTCGCAGTGGTTTTTTATCTTTTCGTATCACTTACAGTTGCTGGGACAGCTCAGGACTTTACCTGATTCCCTATTAAGCTATAAGCACCTAAAAATCATATTTACTTTTTTTGCCTACATTTTAATTATATGTCTTACCGTCTTATTTTTCAACATATTTTTTAAATTTGATGTAATTGAGATTGATACATCTCATAGTATTTACCTTGTAAATTCATTAATGACTCATGATTTCCTCTTTCCACAATTCTTCCTTTATCTAAGACAATAATTTGATTAGCATCTTTAATGGTCGATAAACGATGAGCAATAATGAAAGTGGTACGATTTTGTTTTACTACTGATAAAGCCTTTTGAATTAATTGCTCTGTTTCTGTGTCAATATTCGCTGTGGCTTCATCTAGTACTAAAACTGCAGGGTCATAGATAAGCGCCCTAGCAAAGGAAATTAATTGCCTTTCTCCTATAGAAAAGTTAGAACCCATTTCTAATACTTTTTCATGTATTCCTTTCGAAAAACGTTTGATAAAGTGTTCTGCACCAATCTTTATTAAAGCCTCTTCAATCATCTCATCAGTTATAGACTCATTATTAAGTCTAATATTAGATGCGATAGTACCAGTAAATAATACTGGATCTTGTAAAACGATACCAACATGTTTTCTAAAGGCTTGTTTACTATAATTCCTTATATCAACACCATCGATTAATATTTCACCTTCATCAAAATCATAGAAACGAAGTAAAACATTCATCATAGAACTCTTACCACTACCAGTATGACCTACAATCGCAATGGTATCTCCTGAATTAACCCTGAAATTAATATCTTTTAGAACATAATTTCCTTTTTCATAAGCAAAATTGAAATTTCTAAATTCGACATCACCTTTAAATCTTTCAACTGAATCATCGTGAATTTCAATTTCATCTTGATCTAGTAAAAAGAATACACGATCACAAGATACCAAAGATTGCTCAAAGACATCAATATTACCAAATACTTGGGTTATCGGGTTAATTAATTTATTCATATATTCGATAAAAGCATAGATTACCCCAACTTCGACAACATTTTGTACATTCAATGCTCCCCAACCAAAGTACAATAATATTGCCGCAAAAATCAAACGATGTAATATTCTTACTAAGTTTCCTGATAATGTCGAATTAAGTATCAACATTTTTTTACGATACTCTAAATATCTCTTATTATGGTATTGAAACTCTTCATAACTTACTTCTTGACGATTAAAGGCTTGAATAACTTCCATTCCTTTTATTGATTGATTCAAATAGGCATTAATCTCCGAGTTTTCACTTCTTATAACTTTATTGAACTTTTTAGCCCCTTTGCGATAATACTTACCCCAAATAAGAATTATTGGTAATATAATCAAACTGTAACTTGCTAAGCGAGCATTTAAGCTAAACATACTAATATAAATACCTATAAAGTAAATAATAGCACTCACAAATACAATGAGGGTACGAGCAAATAAATCTATGATTGTTCCTGTATCATTTGTGACGCGAGAAACTATTTTCCCTGCTGGTATTTTATCATAATAAGAGATGTGTAACTTTTGTAACTTCTCAAATGCTTCTTTACGGATATCATATGTAACTTTATTACCTAAATCAAAGAATTTAACACGGTAAAAATATGATATAAAAATCGCAATAATGTTCAAGACAACAGTGATGACAATAATAATTATTATCGGAGTAACTGCTGGTTGATAGAAGTCTAATACCCCTTTAGCGTCTAAAATTACATAATCATATTCATATCTTTGCTTGTCCTTATCAATAACAACTAACTTATTACCTTCAATATTTTTACTGCCCTCTACTACATAATCATTAATGAAGTAAAATTTATTATTTATTAAAAAGATTCTGACTTCGTTATCTTCAT
The DNA here is from genome assembly GCA_036562215.1 of Haloplasmataceae bacterium. Taxonomy (GTDB): domain Bacteria; phylum Bacillota_I; class Bacilli_A; order Haloplasmatales; family Haloplasmataceae; genus CALFRW01. The sequence continues at coordinate 2,860 of DATCKO010000045.1, forward strand.
TAATCCATTTTTTATCCTTGATATTTCGTGCTTGTGCATAATACTGACCATGGTATTCTACAGAGTTATCCACAGAATTATCCACAACATACCAAGGCTTTTCAATTCCCACTAAATAATCATCAATTAATTTGGTAAAAAATAATGGTGTTATTAGTTCCACAGCTATAGCGATAATTAGCGCAATTAATGATATAAACATTAATTTTTTATATTTGCTGGTGTATTTCCATATTCTTAAGAAAGTCACTAATTATCACTCCTATCTTTCAACATTTGCTGGTGAATATATTGCTTATGATACCATCCATTTTTATTCATTAACTCTTTATGATTACCTCTTTCAATAATCCTTCCATCATCAAGGACGATTATTTCATCTGCATGTTCAACTGCCGATAAACGATGAGCAACAATAATTGTCGTCTTACCAGAACGCAGTTTCTTTAAATTTGCTAATATTTCTTTTTCGGTAGTACCATCAACTGCTGATAATGAGTCATCTAAGATTAATACATCAGGATTCGTAATAATAGCTCTTGATATCGATAATCTTTGTTTTTGTCCTCCTGATAAGGTTACACCTTGTTCACCAACAATAGTATTTATTCCATCATCTAAAAACTCGATATCTTTTCTAAAAGAAGCTAAATCAATTGCCATATTAATTTCTTCCTCTGTAGCATCTTTTTTACCAAAGGTAATGTTTTCTTCAACTGTGCCACTAAATAAGATGTGTTCTTGTGGTACATAACCAAAAAAACTTCTTACATCATCTGTGTTTAATTCTTTTATATCATGATCATTTATTAACACTTGTCCTTGTTCTAAATTATATTGCTTAAGTATTTGTCTTAATATTGTAGTCTTTCCTGAACCAGTTTTTCCTACTATACCTAAAGTCTGTCCTTTTAATAGTTTGAAATTAATGTTTTCAATCGCATTAAAATCACTCTTAGGATATTTAAATGTAACATCTTTAAACTCTAGACTTTCTAATTCGCTATCAATTATAATAGGATTTTCTGGTTCTACTACCTCAGGTTGTTGACTTAATACATTATTAATTCTATCAATTGAAGCATTACCTCTACTCATGATGTTGACTGTATCTCCCAAAGCATACATTGGCCATCCTAACATACCTAAGTAAATAATAAATGATACTAGTTGTCCTGGAGTTAATTGTTGATGAAATACTAAATATGCACCATAACTAACTGCAATTGTATTAGCAATCGTAAAAGTAGCCCTAAACAAAGGATCAAATAAAGCGTTTACTTTTACTAGTCCTAAGTTTTTATTATAAGCATTTAAAGAACTAGCCTCTAACCTTTTAATTTCTTCATACTCTTGTACATATGCTCTAACAACACGAACTCCAGTTACTGATTCCAATACTTTATTATTTAGTTCACTAAAAGCATTTTGACTTTTGAAATAGGCTTTATGAATTTTATCACCTAATATTTTTACCCCGAGAACAACAAAAGGTAAAGGTATTAATGAAACAATTGTTAAGCGAAAACTAATGGTATACATCATCATAAATAAAATGAATATCAAATAGACTACTGAATCAACAAGCGTTAAGATACCATATCCTGCAGTCATCGATACTGCATTTAAATCACTTGTAGCTCTTGCCATCAAATCCCCTACACTGTTTTTTTCATAAAATTTGTTATCCATTTTAAGAAGATGACGGAAAATTCTTCTTCTTATTTCATATTCTAGTTTCATTCCTGCCCCAAATAATAAGTAGTTCCATAGAAAAGAAACAATATATCCAGCAAATGTAATAAGTAACATGTAAAACACTATTTCAAACAAGGAACTACGTGTCAAGGTTTTATTAACTATCTGATCAATACCCTGTTCTAACAGTTTAGGAGGAATTACACTTATTAAACTAGCTAAGTTTAAAAAAGTTATCGCAATTAAATAACGTAACCAATGTTGCTTAATATACCAACCTATTTTTTTAAACATGCTAATCATTATCTCACCTCTTTCATTAGACACTATAATTATACTATAAGAATTGATTTTATCAATAAAGAAAAGTAAAGAAAAAAGTGAGGAATCTCACTTTAGTTTAAGTCGATTTGCTTATCTTCACTACCTGTAATAATTCTTGTAACTTTATCTAAACGATAGCTTAAAACAATAAACAAAATAGATAAAATTGTTCCTTTGGCAAAATTAAATGGTGCATAAGCTTCAGCTACAAACTTAATCATATTATCAGGAAGTGGTGCCCCTAATAGATCTAAATATAATGGCGTAAGCCATAAATAATTTAAAATTGTTAGTAATAACGTTAAAGATATGGTACCTATGGTAACTGGAAGAAAACGAATTAAATAAAATTCATCATTGTCGACCTTTTTTACCAAAAAAGTAATTAATAGGGCTGCTATAATAATATCAATTAAACCTAAATAAGTTATAACCCATAATAACCGATGTTTTGGTAAAGGTAAACTAAACCAATTACAGAAAACAGGTATTAATAAGTACTGTATACTAACAATTGAAACTAAAGTTACTATAATTCCTAATATAATAGTAAATATCTTCTTATACTTAAATTGATTGTTATTAAATCTCTTAACTAATTTCATAGTATAATAA
>DATCKO010000095.1:0-5005 GCA_036562215.1 Haloplasmataceae bacterium
GAACACACCGGGCATTTCTAGATTCGTTTTTTCATTTTGAATCCTCGCACCTAATCCTAAATTAGCATGTGCAATTACTTCTGCCATGACAATAATCTTGAAACATAAGCCAAAAGTTTGTTTAAGGGAAAGAATGAGACCTTCTAAAAGTGGATAAAAATAGAGATATTTGATTTTATCCACTACACTAAACTTATAAACTTCACTAACCTCACGTAAATGGGGATCGATATTTCGTATCTCATAAACAAACTTCTCATATAAAATGGGAAACACTACTAATAGTGGTATTAAATATAGAGCTTTTTCAGTTCCCAACCATATGATAGCTAACAAAATTATAGATATCGTTGGGAGTGTTTTTAAAATTGAAATATAAGGATTAATAAGTAAATAAATAGTTGGTTTAGATGAAATAATCGCTATAATTAGGGCTAATGTCATACTGAATAGATAACTATAAATAGCTTTTTTAACAGTCGCAAAAGTATTGATAAATATATCTTTTCCATTAACATTTTTAAAATAATCATAGATCAAGCCATATTTTGGCAATATAAACTGATTATTAACAATATGACTTACTACATAATAAATCAATATGATTGATAAAATCGAAAATAAATAGCGACAGCCTTTTTTTACCATACTAATTTCCTAAATAAAAGTTATCATCAGGAAGTTTACCACCAATTAAATTGCCATTTGCTTCTAATATGATATTGAAGAAAGTTTCAATTAGTTCTTTAGAATCTTTACTGTCAAGAAAGCCAATATTAGTTCCTGGTATAGAATTAATTAAGACTTGTTTTGGGTAAGTAGGTGTTAATTTAAGTTGCTCATAATAATTACTTGCTGATTCTTTATCTTCATTTACAAAGTTGACACTTTCTTCTACTTTTGTTAAAAACGCATTGACAAATTCTTTATTATTTTCTGCAAAATCTTTCTTAATAAATATTCCTGCTTGTGGGTATGTTGCTTTTTTAGTTATCTCACAATATTTTTCTTGTAAATCAATTGTTTTAACATTATTTACATTTAGTTTAATTTTTGATAAGGCTGGTTCAGCTAATAAAACTATAGCATAATTGCCTGATATAAAACCATTACTTACATCATCAGCATCAAGGAAATTAACTGTTACATTTATGTCACCTAAGACTTTTCTTAAGACGATTTCTGGAATACTTCCTTGACCAAAAGCATAAATTGTTTGTCCTTCAAGACTTTCTAAAGTTAAATCTTCTTTACTTACTAAATATAAATTACCAAAAGTTAAAGTACCGGCAAAAACATACTCTGGATTTACTGAGTACAGTTTAGCACCAACATTAATTGGTGCTACAATTATTTGGTGTGATTTACTAGTAAAAGCAGCACTAATTAAATTACCTTTAGTGACATCATATTCCACTTTATTATTTAATATTTCATCATCTTCATAAATCATTTTTACTAAACCTACTGTAGGTGCACCTTCTGGCATTATAACCTTCACAGTTTCATTATCTTCATTTCCACAACTAGATAAAACTAAAATACTAATCACAAAACATAATATAATATATAATTTTTTCATTTATAGCCTCCTAAATAATTACTCAACTATATTTTATCCACTCTGCTTGATAATATATGTCACATATGTTACACTTTCAGTAAAGAAGGTGAAAAAATGCACAAAGATTATTTAAAAAATTTCCATGCCACATTCTTTAATAAACTATTTACATTAGCAAATAAAAAAAGCATCCCCTATTTAATAAAAAGCTATAATAAGAATCAAATTATTGCCCTAGCAAATGAACCTTGTACACAAGTTGGTATAATTACTAAAGGGGAAATAAGAATCGAACATTTGCATATTTCTGGAAATAAAACAATTATTAATACTCTTAAGCAATATGATATCTTTGGAGAAATATTGATATTTTCTAATGAATCAAGTTATCCCTTTGATATCATCTCTAATACAAAAACTGACATCTTTTTCATAACTAAACTAAATTTGCTTAGAATATTTACCGAAGATATTAATTTAATGGAGCAATTTCTCAATCACATTTCTTCGAGTTATTTAAATTTAAATAAATTAATCAAACTAAAATCACAAAAAACAATTGAAAGTAAACTAGCTTATTATTTTCTATACTTTCAAAACTTATCTAATAATAATTTAACTTGTAATATAAAAAACAAAACTTACCTTGCTGATATATTAGGTGTAGAAAGACAATCATTACTTAGAGTATTGAAAAAGCTACAAAGTGATAACTGTATAATATACAATAAAAAAGAAATTAAAATATTAAACTTGTCATATTTTCGCAATTTAATTGAATAATTTGCAATAAAAATGAAGTGATAATCGTCTAATTAACGTAAATCTCCCATCCTCTAGTTTCACTAATAGTTAAATTAGAATCATTTTTATAAATGATAAATTAAAAAACTATTGTCTAGGGTATTTTAAAATGATATTATAATAACGTTATATAAAATGATAAAGGAGTGTTAGAAATGAACATGAAGTCCATACTTTATAAAGGGCTACCAATTTTACTAATTGGAGTTATTGTCGTAGTCGTAGCTGTAGTATTAAGTAGACCTCAACCTCAACCTGAGGTATCTAATCAGAATGAAGTTGTGTTAGAATTCAATGATTTAGTAATTACTAAAGCTGATTTCTATAATTTACTCAAATTCAGTAAAAATGAAAGCAGTGGTTATCTTACTTCTGGTCTATCTTCTTTATTAAATTTAATTGATAAAGAAGTTCTAGCTCAATATGCTGAGAGTATTGATGATGAAGACCTTGATAAGCAAATCCAAGATGATATAGATGCTTTGGGTGGAAAAGATAAATTCTATGAATACATGATTTATCTAAATGTGATTGAATCAAAAGATGATGTAGACCGAGATGAAAAAATTAAAGAATATTATGAACTTGAAGGCTTAAGAAGAGCTTATGCTAAGCAAGTAGCAACAGATGAGATTACCGAAAAAGAAATTCAAAATGCAAGAAATAATTATAAAGAAATGTATTGTGTTATACCTGTTAAATTTGGAAAACATGCTGATGCTTTAGCTTTCAAAGCCCAATTAGAAGCTGTTAAAGATGATAAAGAAGCTGTTAAAGCTTTGTTTGAAGCTAAATGGAGAGAAGCCCAAGACGATGATGAAGATGAAGATGAAGAAGAAGAGGAAGAAGAATTACCAGATTTCATCGAAAGTTTTGAATGTAATTATGAAAAATACACTTATGAAAATATTAGTTCTACCGCATTAAGAGATTTTGTCTATAGTGATATATTCCAAAATGTAGGTGACTTTAATTTAGAGGAAAAACGAATTTCTGACAATTATTATTTTATTTATCTTGCTGGTAAACCAATTTATGTAGAAGAAAACTTTAGAGACTCAACTAAATTTATTGATTATATCACTAATCAACTTATTGAAAATAAATTAACGTTGACTTACATAACTAACAAGATTGAAGAATTGCATAATAAAATCAACCTAAAGATTTATGATACAAAAATAGGTGCAGAGTTTAAAACCATTTATGATAAAAAGTTTGAACCTGAAAAAAAACTAAATAAAACTAATAAGAGTATTGTAGCCACATTCCAATACAATGGTAAATCAGGATCAATTACTGCTGATAATTTATATAACGAAATGAAAAGCCGTTATACTTTAATGGTTTTATTCGATAAGATTAGTTATGAGGCCTTAAAATCTATTGAAGGTATCCAATTAACTAAGAGTGATATTAAAACAATCGAAAAACAAATTGCTAATTTAAAGACAGAATATTTAAATCTTGCCCAAGTACAAGCTCTAAACCTCAATTGGCGAGAGTTTATTTCTTATTACTATGGAGCATATAGTGATAATGATCTAATTAAAAATATTGCTTTACCAAAATTATTAGAACGTTATCAATTTGGTTATAAAGACTTTACTGGTGTAAGTACTGTAACTGATGAAGATGTCGCTAAGAGATTTGCGGAAAGATTTAGAATAACAGCTAGTCATATCTTCTTTGAATTTGATCCAGAAGATGATGAATCTAAAGCTAAAGCTCTAGCAAAAGCTGATCAAATTTTAAAAGGATGTACTGATAATGGTGATAGACGTGAAGGCGTAACAGAATGTTATATCTTTTATGATTACAATGTTAAAGATAAAGATGAAAATGACCCAGTAGATGAATTTGTCGGATTAGATGAAGTTAATAGTAAAGATTATAGTACGGTATTTAGTGATTTAGCAAAGAAATACAGTACTGATACCAACTCAGGTAAGTCAGGTGGTAGTTTAGGTCAAATTAAACAAGGTCAAATGGTAAAAGAATTTGAAGAGGCACTATTAGCAATTACAAATAATGGTAAAAGCGATCCTAACATGCCATTCAATGTTAATTATCTTCCTATTGAATCGACAATAGAACGCGAAGATAGAACGATTCATGGATATCATGTTATATATGTTACCGCTGTTGACAAAAAACCAGAAGAATTAAGTGAAAGTGAAAAAGAAAGATATGAACAATATCTAGAAGATAAAGAAGACGGAGATACTAGTGATTATACTACTGCTGAGAAAACAAGATTTGATAACTATAAAAAGTACATTGATACTGTAAAAGATGAACTAACAGCAGAAAGAAAAACTTCTGATTATCAAAATAAATTAATGGCTGAGTTCCAAAAGAGTTTCTTAAATGAAATTAAGTTTAAAGATACTGATATGCAAAAACATTATTCTAATTATCTTGAATATATGACACAACAAGAAGAAACTGAAGAATAAAAAAAGGTTCTTTGTCAAATAAGGGTAATAAATGTTCCCAATAATCTGAATCTGATAAAGTGTAATTTGATTGAGGGTTAAGCTGAATTGCTTAATCCTTTTTCGATTATTCCAGTACCATTACATATAAGAATACGTAGTTTGAAATGTATAAAACTTCGATAACCAAAAGCTATTC
>DATCKO010000210.1:0-9865 GCA_036562215.1 Haloplasmataceae bacterium
ATTTTCTTGAGAATACTCTTTATAAGTGTTATAATTATTCTAATGTATAATAAAAATGGAGGTAATAAAATGGAATTTCAATCTAAAAATCCCGTTTTAACTAAAATTGATTCATCTGTTGAATATAATTATTCCTATGCCACAGGTAAAACTGCTTCCTTTACGGGAATTGCTACCAAGACAGGAATTCTATTAGGTATAATATTAGCTATTTCCGCAATTATTTGGACTAATTTAGCAACACTAGCTCCTTATCTAATCACATTTATTGTTATTGGATCAATTAGTGGATTCATTTCTGTTTTAGTAACTAGTTTTTCCCGTAGTGGTTCTCCAGTGTTTACGATAATTTATGCAATATCTGAAGGTTTAGTATTAGGTAGTGTCTCAGCTATTCTTCAAGAGGTACTTCCTGGTATTGTGGCTAATGCGATTATCTTAACTTTTATCATTTTTGGTTTCTTATTAGTTACCTATGCCACAGGTATCTTTAAAGTTGGTTTTAAGTTCCGTAAAATATTTATAACTGCTTTATTTTGCATCCTTATTTTCTCTTTTATTTCCTTTATCTTAAGCTTAACTGGTTTACCAATATTTATTGTATCTGATCCTGGGCTAATGATTGTCATATCCATTATTATGGTTATCATGGCTTCATTTAGTTTATTAGTGGATTTTGATGATTGCCGTCAAGCTGTGGATAGAGGTTTACCAAGTCGTTATGAATGGTATTTATCTTTAGGTTTATTAGTATCATTGATTTGGTTATATACAGAGATTGTACGTTTATTATTGATTTTAGCTCGTAATAAAGATTAATAACTAAATAAGAATAAAATATTAAAGGAACTTTTTCAATTGATAAAAGTTCCTTTTTTGTTATTTTATATAGTTTTTACTTAAATGTACATAATGTAAAGCATTATTCCTTATATTATCAATTTCCTCAGCGGTTAAAGTTCTTATCACTTTACAAGGATTTCCAAAGGCTAAACTATTATCAGGTATTATTGTATTGGCTGTTACTAAACTATTAGCACCAATTATGCAATTATTACCAATTTTAGCTCCGTTAAGAATAGTCGCATTCATGCCAATTAAAGTATTATTACCAATTGTACAACCATGAAGAATTACAGAATGACCAACACTTACATAAGAACCAATAGTAGTGGGGTAATTGGTATCAGTATGAATTACAACTAAGTCTTGAATATTTGTATTAGCACCAATTGTAATTGGTTCGGAGTCAGCTCTAATAACACTGTTAAACCAAACAGAAGTATTAGAATCTAATGTAACATCGCCTATTATTATAGCACCATCGAAGATGATTGCTGTCTGATTAATGTTTGGTGTTTTATTAAGGTAATTTATTAGCATCTTATCACTCTTTCTTTTATTTTAATAATATTATCTCATATTTACCATTTTTTAACAAATACTAATAATACATTGAATAAAGGAAGTTGATAATATGAGTGAAAAGACAATGCTGAAACAAGCCTTTATTTTGACACTTGGTAATATTATTTCTCGCTTTCTAGGTCTTATTTATATTTTTCCTTTTGCTTGGTTAGTTGGTCAAGAAGGACAAGCATTATATTCATATGCTTATGTACCATATGCCTTTTTCATTGATTTAGCAACTCTAGGTATACCATTAGGAGTAGCTAAATTTATCTCCATATATAATGCTCAAAATGATTATTTAACTAGTTATAAGATTTTCAAAAAATCTACAATTTTAATGTATATTATTGGCTTTTCAATGTTTATAATCTTAATGTTATTATCTAAACCGATTGCTTATCAAGTATTAGGTGGTCAAAAAGCTCTTATTAATAATGTTGAAGATGTTACAACAGTAGTTAGAATAATTTCAAGTGCCTTAATTGTCGTTCCATCCATCGCCTTATTAAGAGGTTTTTTCCAAGGTTTTAAACATCCAGAATCAAGTGTTATAAGTCAAATAATCGAACAATTAACAAGAGTTTTGTTTATCATAATCTCCACTTTTATCGTTATAAAAGTCCTAAAATTAGATTACACTATTGCTGTCTATTTAGCGGTAGGTAGTGCTTCGATTGCTGGAATTGCAGCTTATATCATTTTAAGAGTTCGTTTGCATAAATTTAATAATAAACTTCAAGTATATCTAAAAAAGAGTGAGTTAAGTCATCAGAAATCGACTATCCAATTATTTAAGGAATTATTTAAATATGCTTTACCGATTGCCCTTTTTGGAATAGTTACTAGTTTATATTTTTTAATTGACACCTTAACTTTTAATAAAGGATATTTATTAAGAGGAGTAAGTAACTCCGAGATAATCTATGGTACATATGCTTTTGAAGTCAATAAATTGATTATGTTACCAGTTAGCCTTGGAATGGGATTAAGCGTATCAATGTTAGTTTATATTTCCGAATCATATACTAAGAAATATTATAAAGTTATTAATAAGCAAATAAATAGGGCTCTACCTATCTGTGCTTTTATCATTATACCGATTGTAATATTGATGATGATTTTCAATCAAGCTGTATATAGCTTTTTCTATAATAGTGAGAATATTTATGGACCAAAGATTCTATTATCCTATGCTCCTTTAATTATTTTGCTTAGTTTAAATCATATTACTTGCTCTATTATGCAAGGAATTAACCAACAAAAAAGTCTAATCATAACTATGACTTTAGGTGTATGTCTAAAATATCTATACAATGAAACTTTAATTCAAAATTTAGGATATAATGGGGCTATTTTAGCTACCACCATTGGTCTATTAGTAACAATAATCCTAAATTTCCTAATTATGTCCATGAAGATTAACTTTAAGCATCTGTACTTAGTAAGAAGATTACTAATTATTTTTGGGGTAAACATTATAACTGGTGGTATATTGTATTTATTTAACCATATTATATTAGGTATTAGCATAAATTATAGTAATCGACTCCAAGTATTTTTCTTTCTTGTGGTCAATACCATCATTTACACAATTATTTATCTAATAATTAGTTATTTGCTTGGTCTAATCGATATTATTTTTGGTAAAAAAATCAGATTAAAAAAATTGCTTAACGGAATACGTAATAGGTATATAACAAGCGAATAAAAAAATGTTATAATAGAAGAAAAACGTTGGAGGAGACTATGACATTTAAACATGAAAGTGTCCTATTAAATGAAACAATAGAGGGATTAGCTATTAAACCTGATGGCATCTATGTCGATTGTACTTTAGGTGCTGGTGGACATAGCAGTGAAATATTAAAAAGATTAAAAGAAGGATTTCTTTATGCCTTTGATCAAGATATTGAAGCTATTAAAGCTGCTAAAGATAGACTAAGTAATATTAGTAACCATTTTACCATTATTAAAAGTAACTTTGTAAATCTTAAAGAAGAACTAAATAAACATGATGTGTATAAAGTAGATGGTATTTTATTTGACTTAGGTGTATCATCACCACAATTTGATACACCTGAAAGAGGTTTTAGTTATAAATATAATGCTAGGTTAGATATGCGCATGGATTTAGATCAAACCCTAAGTGCTTATGATATTATTAATACCTATTCTTTTCAAGATTTATATCGGATTATCCATCAATATGGTGAAGAGAAATACGCTCGTAATATTGCTCGAGAAATTGAAAAAGTTAGACAAATTAAACCAATAGAAACGACTTTTGAATTAGTTGATATCATTAAAAGAGTCGTGCCAGCTAAAAGTCAGAGAGAAAAGCACCCAGCTAAACGTACCTTTCAAGCCTTACGTATTGAAACTAATAAAGAACTAGATATTTTACCTAAAGCTTTAGAAGATGCCATTGATATGCTTAAAATAGGAGGAAGAATTGCTGTTATTACTTTTCATTCTTTAGAAGATAGGATTACAAAAGAGATATTTAAGAAATATGCTTCATTAAAAGATATACCAAGCAAATTACCAATTCAAACAAAAGAGGAAAAGACTGTTTTGACATTAGTTAATCGTAAGGTTATTACCGCAAATGAAGAAGAACTAAAAGAAAATAAACGTGCTCATTCTGCTAAATTGAGAATTGCGGAAAAGAATAAAGAAAAGGAATATTAACTTTTAGTTAGCTTACATTGTATAATATCAAAAATAAGTAAAAGAATCAGTTTATATTCAACTTTATGAAGAACACTAAACTGATTCTTTTACTTTTTAAATATACTATTAATATTTTATTCAATTGGTTTTGGAGCTAATAAGTTAAAGTGATGTTTGAGAATTGTAAGTTCACATGGTATATCTCCACCATATTCACCATCGAGATTAAGAGGAATTTTATCATTCATTTCAATCTTGATGTTAGATGTTTGGAAATATTTGATTTTTGCTTCTTTTAAATGTTTGCCTGAGAGAGATTTAATACCAGCATGAAGGAGTTTATTAAACCGCATTTTTTCGACGATTATTAAGTCAAATAATCCATCGTCATATTTGGATTTCAAAGCTAATTTCTCAAAACCTCCTACAGAATTAGAGTTACATACAAAAAAGAGTAAGATATCTCCTTCATATACACCCTCATCATAAGTTATTTTGACTTTTCGGGTTCTAATAGTAGGTAGTTTTTCAAAGCCTTTGATAAAGTAAGCAAAACGACCAAAAATGGTTTTTAGTTTTATTGGTACTTGATAGGTTAATTCTGTCATTGCACCACCTGCTGCGACATTAATAAAATATTTATCATCACTTGTTTTACCAATGTCAATAGGGCGGGTGTAATCACCACATAAAATATCACAACACTTAACAATATTACGTGGAATTTTTAAAGCTCGGGCGAAATCATTGGTTGTACCACATGGAATAATACCTATAGTTGGTCGATAGTCTTTATTAGCCAAACCATTAATAGCTTCAAATAAAGTTCCATCGCCTCCAGCTATTATTACTAAATCATATCTTCTTTCGATGGCAACTTCAGCGGCTCTTTTAGCACAACCAGGTCCTGTAGTTTCATGGGCACTTGCTTCATAACCCGCTTGTTCTAAACGTTTGAGTATATAAGGTAACTGTTTTTTTATTACTTCTCTACCTGAGGTTGGATTATAGATTATGCGTGCTCTTTTCATTCTATCCCTACTTTATAACATAATACTTTATTCTACATTTATATTATAAATGAATAATGAATTATTTACTAGATAATTTGATAAAATTTTCCTTTTTCATATTCTTATCAATTATGATAATAATTTAATCGTTTAACGAATATTTATAGTTAAGAAGAAGAAAATGGTGATAAATATGAATGATTTTATATTGGTAATGCAAAAAAGAATTAGGTTTGTTTTATTAGTCTTATTTATTCTAATTATTATTTTAATTATTCGCTTAGCTTTTGTGCAATTTGTCAGTGGAAGCGATATAACTAATCGTGCCCTAGCATTATGGAGCCGTAATATTCCTGTTGAAGGGCAAAGAGGAATAATCTACGATCGGAATGGTAAACCTATTGTCAATAATGTTTTAGCTCCAAGTGTGGGATTAATTCCAAGACAGATTGAAAATAAAGAAGAAGTTGCCCGATTTTTAAGCGATGTATTAAATATTAGTTATGATGATGCCTATCGTCATGTAACGAAAAATGTTTCGGTCGAAATGATTAAACCAGAAGGGAAAAAATTATCATTGGAACAAGCCAAAAAGATAATTGAAAAAAATTATAAAGGAGTATATGTAGTAGGTGATACTAAAAGAAACTATCTATATGATACTTATTTAGCGCATGTTTTAGGCTTTGTAGGTATCGATAATCAAGGAATAACAGGAATTGAATATATCTATGATGATTATCTATTGGGTAAAAGTGGTCATAGTAGTTATTATACCGATGCGAAAGGTGGGGCTTTAGCAAGTATTTATGGAATGTATGAAGCACCTACTAAAGGAATGGATATTTACTTAACCATTGATATTGATTTACAAATCTTACTAGAAAGAGTTTTAGAAAACACCAATGCCCGTTATAATCCTGACCAAATCCTCGGACTTATGATGAATCCTAAAACAGGAGAAATATTAGCGATGGCAAGTTATCCTTCATATCATCCGGAACATTATCAAGATTATGACCAAGAAATTTATAATCGTAATTTACCGATTTGGATGAGTTATGAACCAGGTTCAACTTTTAAAATTGTTACTTTTTCTGCAGGGTTAGAAGAAGGAGTGTTTAGTTTAAATGAAACCTTTTATGATCCTGGTTATAAAATGATTGGTAGTACGAGAATCAAAGATTGGAAGGCTGGCGGTCATGGACTACAAACTTTTCTTGAAGTAATCCAGAATTCCTGTAACCCCGGTTTTATGGAAATTGGTGAAAGATTAGGTAAAGAGAAACTCTTCGAATATATAAAAGCTTATGGATTTGGTGAGAAAACAGGAATTGATTTATTAGGAGAATCCAAAGGTATAATATTTGATTTAGATAAAGTTGGACCGGTAGAACTTGCTACCTCTTCTTTTGGACAAGGAAATGCGGTTACCCCAATCCAATTAGTTACAGCTACTAGTGCAGCTATTAACGGTGGGATTCTATATAAACCTTATATTTTAAAAGAAGTTAGAATGCCAATTACCAATGAACTAGTCTATGAACAAAAACCAAAAGAAGTAAGAAGAGTAATTAGTGAAGAAACCTCGAATCTAATGCGCTTTGCTTTAGAAAATGTGGTGGCTAAAGGAACAGGAAGAAATGCCTTTATCGATGGTTATCGGGTAGGTGGAAAAACAGGAACCGCACAAAAAGCAGTTGATGGTGTATACCTTGAGAATAACTATATTGTCTCTTTTATTGGTGCAGCTCCGATGAATGATCCAGAACTTGTCGTTTATGTCGCTATTGATAATCCTAAAAATACAATACAATATGGTGGTGTAGTCGCTGCCCCGGTCGTTAAAGAGATACTTCAAGAAGCTTTACCAATATTAGGTATACCAAAACAAGAAAATCAAATTGAAAAAGAACTACGCTGGGGATTAGATACTAAATATTATGTGGTACCTAATTTAATTGGAAAAAAAGTTACTGAATTACCACATCCTATTTATTATCGTTATCAATTTTACGGAGAAGGCAATATTGTTAAATATCAAAGCCCAGGTCCATATGATAAGATTCGAGAGGGCGGTACTATTCTCCTTTATCTAACAAAGGAGTGAGATGATGGATTTATATACGCTACTTAGATTAAGTAAAATTCCATTTACTGATAAAATTGTTAATCACGAAGTAAGCCAAATTTGTGATAACTCGCAAGAAGTAGTTAAAGATGGTGTATTTATCGCCATAAAAGGTGAAAATCGGGATGGTCATGATTATATACTAGATGTAATAAAAAAGGGGATTAAGACAATAATATATGAGGACCATTATTATGATTATATAAACATCGAACAAGTTAACTTTATTAAAGTTCATGATACTAAAAAAACTTTCGCATTAATATCTGCTTGTTTTTATCAACATCCTTCGAAACAAATGAATGTTATTGGTGTAACAGGCACAAATGGTAAAACAACTACATCTACTTTAATCTATAATCTATATCGTCTATTACAGGAAAAATGTACTTTAATTGGTACTAATGGTATATATATAGGTCAAAATCTAAAACCAAATATCAATACTACACCAAGTGCTAAATCCATTCAAAGTATTCTTCATGAATCACTTACTTCAGGAATAAAAAACGTGGTAATGGAAGTCTCTAGCCATGCTCGTAAACAACAACGGGTATCACAATTAGATTTTAATACGATAATATTTACTAACTTTTCTCAAGACCATTTAGATTATCATAAAACTTTTGAAGATTATTTTTACTCTAAAGCTCTTATACTAAGTAGTCTTGGTAATTACTTAAGTGATAAAAGGGTAATACTAAATGGTGACGATAAGTACTATAAAAGATTTTTAACTTTCTCAAATGTGGAAAATTATACCTATGGTCTAGGTAGTCATAATGATTTTCAAGCTCGAGAAATAAATTGTGCTGTCGATAATATATACTTTCATTTTTATGGTTTTAATAAGTTTCTTGGGGTATGTAATACTAATAACCTTTTTGGTTTTTTCAATGTCTATAATCTCTTAGCTGTACTAAGTTATTTTTATTTAGAAAACTATGAAATTAGTAAAGTACTTGAAGTTATACCTAAACTACAAGGAGTTAAGGGAAGAATGGAAAAAGTAATAAGTTCAAGTTCCCTTAATGTTTTTATTGATTATGCTCATACTCCCGATAGTGTATTTCGTGTATTAAAAGAAATCAAAATGCTTGCTTGTAGAAGAGTTATTTGTATTATCGGTTGTGGGGGAAATCGTGATCCCTTGAAAAGGCCAATAATGGGAAAAATAACGACGGATTTAGCTGATTTAGTAATTTTTACTGCTGATAATCCTCGTGATGAAGAAGTTAGCGATATTATTACAGAAATGATTAAAGGAACAGAAAAAAATAATTATCTCGTAATCGAAAATCGTGAAGAAGCCATACAATATGCGATAAGGATAATGAATGATAGGGACATCGTAGTAATACTTGGGAAGGGTCATGAAAATTATCAAATTGTTAAAAGTGAAAAAAAGACTTTCAGTGATTATGAAGTAGCACAAAAATATCTTGAGATTTACAAAAGGTGAATAATATGGTCTTAAAAACTATTTTCTTTGGCATGTTTGTTTCACTCGTCTTAACTACACTTATCATTCCGCTTATAATTCCCTATATGCGAAAACTAAAACTAGGGCAAGCTATACGTCATGATGGACCAAGTAGTCACCACAGTAAAAAAGGAACTCCAACAATGGGGGGAATTGTATTTAGTTTAGTTACTTTTATCACTGTTTGCTTATTCTTTCGATTTTATAATCAAGGTGAAATAGAATTTAATATAAAAAATTGGATATTAATCTTTGTACCTTTATTTGGTTATGCGCTAATTGGCTTCATAGATGATTATCTTATTGTGGTAAGAAAGAATAATCTAGGGTTAAGACCATTAGTAAAATTTACTCTACAAATTTTAATCGCAGCCATCTTCTTCTATATTTATATATACCAAGGTTATTCGACAACCATCTATTTGACCAAAACATTTTACATTGACTTTAAATGGTTTTATGGCATTATTATCTTCTTTATGCTTGTGGGTGGAACCAATGCGGTTAATTTAACTGATGGACTTGATGGTTTGGCTGCTGGTTTGAGTAGTTTTACCATTACCACCTATACTTTTATCGCTTATCTTAACCAGCAATATGATGTTATGTTATTTGGAGCAGCAATTATTGGTAGTATTCTGGGCTTTTTAATCTTTAATTCTCACCCAGCAAAAATTTTTATGGGTGACACGGGCTCTCTTACTTTAGGAGCTGCGATTGCGACAATGGCAATTCTTACCAAATGGGAATTATTACTAATACTAGTTGGTGGAGTATTTGTGATTGAAACCCTTTCAGATATTATACAAGTTCTATACTTTAAGAAAACAAAGGGTAAACGTTTTTTTAAAATGGCTCCATTACATCATCATTTTGAATTATCAGGCTTCAAAGAATCGACGGTTGTTTTAATATTCTATCTATGTGGTTTTATTTTTAGCTTATTAGGGGTCGTAATCGTCTTAGTAAATGCTTAGTTTTTACTAAGTTATAAGGGGTGTGGTATGATAGAGATTGAAAATAAAAATATTTTAGTTTTAGGTTTACAAAAAAGTGGCTTAGCAGCAGTGGAATTACTTAAAACAAAGAAAACGAATATTTTTATATCTGATAAGAAGATTATTCAAGAAATCCCCGAAACTATTTATATAC
>DATCKO010000104.1:0-1921 GCA_036562215.1 Haloplasmataceae bacterium
AATTATTAACACAGAAAAGATAAAAGAAAAATATGTTAAAGATGCTATACAGGAGTATACTAAGCGTTTAAGCGCATACTGCAAAGTAGAATACGTAGAAGCGAAAAATCCATCCAAAGAAATAACCGATAAATCATATGTGATAAAAATTGATAAACATGGTGAGCAACTGTCTTCAGAACAATTAGCGGAGAAAGTTGTAGAGATAGGTGTAAGTGGTAATAGTCATATTACTATATTTTTAGGTGAGGATGATATCGAAGCAGACTATGTGTTATCTATTTCTCAGATGGATATTGATATTAATATATTATTGATTATTATTTATGAACAGATTTACAGGGCTTACCGTATCATTAACAATGCACCTTACCACAAATAGAATAACGCAAAATAAGCGCCAAAAGTATTAATCACATAGCATAGGTGCCTAAAAATAATTCACACAATATAAGTGCCAAAAACCTTTATCACACACTATAGGTGTCAAAAATCGATACATTAAGAAAACGAGCATTATACGTGCCAATAATGCTTAATCTCGCACCATGCAATAACACTTAATCTCACACCATGCGTGCCAAAAATTAATGTATTAGAAAAATCTCATACTATAAGTGCCAAAAACTGATATAATCAATAAATCTCACAGTATAGGTGCCAAAAAATAAAAAAATTGATAAACCTCATAGTATAAGTGCCAAAAAAGCGCTATAATAAAAATCGCACAATATAAGTGCCAAAATGATAAATAAAGTAGTAGTTCAATATGATTGTAAATTGTTTAGTTATTTCGAATGGATTTTAATGTAAATTATCTTTTATGAGCCAATTTATGATTGCCCAGTATTATCTATCCATAATGCATCTTACCACAAATATAATTAGAATAGTCTGTTAATTCTTATAAATTCTTGTTAAAATAAGGTCGAATTAATAAATTAAAAATTTTGAAAGGAAGGTTATTTATGATTGATGTTTATGATTATGCTAGATATCCTACCAAAGAAGAATGGATGAAGATTTGTGGAGATAAAGCAGACATCATAAACAGAATTTATTTGGATAATAAAAGAAATAAAATTGAATTTTCACTCTCAGATTTTGAAGATGGGTACTATAATATTCAAATGCAATACTGGTTAAAAGAATTTAATAACAGGGTATTTGATTTAATTGTAAACTATACGTTGCTAAAATATTATTATGATTCAGGTATCCCTGATGAAGAATGGTACAAATCACCTGGAGAGAATGGTAAGTCGGTGCAATATTTCCCTCATTTTGAAAAGAAACATTATGGAATCTTATATTGGTTTAGTTTTTACGTTGACAGTTATTACACAAGATTTGAAGGATTAATTGATACTATTTATCATATTATTAATATTAAATATAGGCTTGGTATAAAACCTTCCTCAGAGTTTAGAGGTAATGTTTTGAAGGAACTTGAGAATAAAGATAAAGCACTTTATAAATATTTGAACTCTTTACCAAGAAATCCTGTTTATAAGCGGATAAATAAATTCCGAAATAATATTGTTCATAATTACAGGCCTAATCAAATAGATTCAGGCTTTACAAGAACAATAAATCATGACGGTTCAGAAATTATAACAATGTCAGTTGGAAATTACACTACTTCAACAGAATTTTTAAATAACATAAAAGACAGTTTAGATTTGTTGGCGGATATTACAGATAAAATCAGAGTCAAAATATAAGCATAATGTAATAGTATCTATCAATTAATATTTATAAGAGTCATGTATTCGGTGATAAACGGTGAGACCTACCATAAGTGAGAGAAAGGCAGTATTATCCTCATAACATAGTATAACATTCAGATGGGTTTGTGATATAATATTGGTGTAATATGTATAACAGGCAGGTGAATAATGTGAGTTCGCTATCGAGAGAG
>DATCKO010000115.1:0-1905 GCA_036562215.1 Haloplasmataceae bacterium
GTATTAAGTTATTATTTAGGAGTATACGGTAGTCTAAATAATAATACTCTTAGGACAGTATCAATCATTTTTCTAATTGCAGGTACAAGTGGCAACTTTTTCGATCGCTTATTACGAGGTGAGGTTGTAGATTTTATAGATTTTCGTCATAACCTCCCTATTTTTAATATTGCTGATTTATATCTTTTTTTTGGTATGATTACTTTATTTATTAGCGAAATTATTTATTAGGTGATATAATGGAAACTTTAGTATATATAGTTCAAGAAAATGATAAAAATGAACGATTGGATAAACTGATAGTGAGTAGATTCCCTGATTTTTCACGAAATCAAGTTCAAAAGATGATAGAAGAAGATTTAGTTACAGTTAATAAAAAGATTGAAAAAGCTAGTTATAAGGTTAGTACCAAAGATATTATAACCATAATTGTAAAAGATCCAGAAATATTAGAAGTGAAGCCAGAAGATATACCCCTTGATATTTATTATGAAGACCAAGATGTAATTGTCATCAATAAACCTCAAGGGATGGTTGTTCATCCTGCTAATGGTCATTTTACAGGTACATTAGTAAACGCTGTATTACATCATTGTAAAGATTTATCTGGGATTAATGGAGTTTGTCGACCAGGTGTTGTTCACCGTATTGATAAAGATACCTCAGGATTACTAGTTATGGCGAAAAATGATCATGCCCATCAAATTTTAGCCCAACAGTTTAAAGAAAAAAGCGTCAAAAGAATCTATTATGCTATATGCCATGGAACGATTGAGCATAATCAAGGAACAATTGATGCGCCAATAGGGCGTGATAAAATCGACCGTAAAAAGATGGCTGTCGTTCCGGGGGGACGCTCAGCAATAACCCATTTTGAAGTTTTAGAACGATTAGGACCTTATACTTATATCAGTTGTCAACTGGAAACAGGTCGAACACATCAAATTAGAGTACATATGAGTTATATTGGTTATCCACTAGTAGGTGATGATAAATATGGTCCTCATAAAGTGATAGGGAAGCATGGTCAATTTTTACATGCTGCAGTATTAGGTTTTAACCATCCCCAAACTAATCAGTATCTAGAGTTTAGTTCGCCGTTACCTGATTATTTTACGGAGTTCCTAACGAAGTGTCGCCAACTTTATAAAGTTTGTAGGTGATAATATGAATTTTACGGAAGTTCGATATCCAATTGAGGTATCGGAAAAAGAAAAACTTGCCGTAAACATTATGAGTTATTTTTTAGAAAAGCAAGATTATGCCATCTTTAATTTTCAAGAAAAAATTCTCGAAAACTTTAACCATGATTATTTCAATATTATCTATATTTATACCGAACCGTTAATAAATGATGTAAATATTGAAAGTTTTTTAGATAAAATCAATCTGATGAAAAAGCTCTTAAGAAAGAAATTTTTTCTTTTTCATCAGAGTATTCTAGTTATTGCTTTAAATTGTTCACTTGATATGACAAAAATCACATTACCTAAAGACGTTGATGTAGTATGTATTAGTGATAAAGAGAGTTTAGCACAAAATGAGATTATCAATTTTTTTCCTGATTTATTAATATATCCACTTGATTTAAATTTTGATAGTTTAGCAAAAAAATTAACCTTTTTAAGTTATAAATATACGAAGAGACTATCTTCAATATTTAATAAGAAAAGCTTTATTATATCAATTATTTTAGTTGTATTAATATTAGCATTATTTACTTATTCACTATATGTTGATATTTCACCGTTATTACTATTAACAAAGGGTAATGTACAAAAATATCATTTTTATACGTTTATCACTAATAGTTTCATTGAGTTTAATTTGATTTGGTTATTAATTGATGTTTTCTTTATTATTACCTTTGGTAGACGTATTGAAAAAATATATGGTTCATTACGT
>DATCKO010000119.1:0-3543 GCA_036562215.1 Haloplasmataceae bacterium
TTAATGTATACAGATTACAATAATGGTGTAATAGAAGGAATTAACAATAAAATCAAAGTCATTAAGAGAATAGCTTTTGGTTATCGAAGTTTTATACATTTCAAACTACGTATTCTTATATGTAATGGTACTGGAATAATAGAAAAAGGATTAAGCAATTCAGCTTAACCCTCTATCAAATTATTCATTATCAGATTGTTGGGAATATTTATTACCCACACTATTTGACAAAGAACCAAATAATGATTTACCTTCTACTTAATTACTTATTCTGATTTATAATTTGCTCAATATTAGAAACATAAATTGGTAGTCTAGTAAAGAATCCTTCTAATTGACTAATAACATATGTTTTTGCTTGAGCAATTTCACTATCTGTAAGTTCTGTCAATGACATAAATTGTTCATTGCTTACTATATCGTCAAAGAATGCTTCAACACTATCAATTATTTGCTCTTGAACTTCATCAGTTAATACTTCATCTAAAGCTAATATTAAATTCATTTCAAGGATATCAGGTCTATCTGCAAATTTCACATAACCATTTTCTTTTAGGGTATTGACGATATCCTTTTCAATATCAAGAAGTGGATAAATGATGTCAGCTATTTCAGGAGATAATTGATGAATTAGTTGAGATAATGTATCAAATTCCTCATCAGTAAAAGTATCTATAGTGTAGTATTGTACAAAATGTAATCCAGCTTCGATGATAGTTGTAACATCATCTTTAGTAAGTGAGGCAATTGTTAAATCATTATATGTCTTTAGATGAGATACAATATTGCTCATAAGATTTACATTTGTATTACTTGCTGGCACACCTGTGATATAAGAATATAAGTCAATTAAAATTTGACATTCACTTTCAATAAACTCATCATAAACATTTATTCCTAATTTTGCAAGTATTTCATAAAAAGATTTATATAATTCTCTATTATCATAAATATCATCAAACATTCTGTTTAGATATTGAATAGATGTTTCATTTGAATCATATTTTTTAGCATTTTCTATGACAATGGCTTTTATTAAATTAAATAGCTGTTCATAGAATTTATCGCGGTTAAATAGATCATCTAGTTCATTAATTAAACTTTCATGTTCATTTAAGAAATCATTGAGAAAATCATTAACATATAGAATTAATTCTGCACATTTTTCTATGTCATAAATCATTTCTTGACTATTAGGATCTAGATAGTACATTTGTGAAATCAACATCATTACATCATTTAATACAGTTGCATCAATTTCATCAGCTAAATCGATTAATAACTTGAATGTATGGTGGAAAAATGTCGCGATAGTATTTAAATAATCTTGATCTAAATTAACATCGTACTCTTCACCAAATAAATTGTTCAAAGAAACAGTTACAAAGAAAATCATATTTTCGAAATCTTTAACTGTAGGTAGTGTTTCATCTAATATACTAACTATTTCATCCTTAATAACCATGATTTCAGCAAATGTAACACTTCCAGGTTGACCAGTTGCGAGGTTGATAATACTACTTATTAAATCATCATTAAGGTGTGAAGAAAAGTTTAGTATATATTGAATTACATTATTAATGCTATAACTAATACTATCTCTTTCTTCAGTAATTAACTCAAGAATCTTTTGATTTTGTGCTATTTGTGTACTAAAATATTCGATATCTTCGATAGCATACGTAATTTGTATAAGCAAGTCTACGTATTTACCATACCTTAATGAATTCAAGAAATCAAAATCATTGTTGTCTATAGCATTAGTAAATAAACTACTTAATGCATTATATAAGTCTTCATAGCCACTTTCATAGAAATAATAATCATAATCAGCAATACTTCCAGAATAAATATCACCTATCATTAAATTGATTTGCCAATTTATGTTATAATATGAACTGCTTTCAAAAAATTGCTTAATGATCTCATATTCTTGTGTAGTAGTATATTCCCTAATCGTATTTAATAGTTCAGCGTAAGAAGTACTTTGTAAAATTTCATTCTTTCTATTAGTGTAATATTCTATTCTTGATTCAGCATATTCTATGGCATGTGACAAATTAAAGTCAGCTAAACTAACTATAAAACTACCTAAGTCATTTAAATTGACATTTAAATCTTCTAACTCATTAATTGTATCATCTAATTGGGTAAAATCTTTACTTAAGACAAAATCTTTGATTGTTGTTATAACATCATCAACTTTATCTTGAGTAACACCAAGATTAATCAAGTATTGAGATAGAGCTTTTGTTATTATTACATTGTCTAAATATTCTTCATATTCATACTCATCTTCAAAATCATCTTGAGTCATGTCTGGTAGGTAATTTTCATCATACAGAACAAGTAATTTTGGATATATATTATTGATTGTGCTTTGCATATTCTTGGTGTAATTAACTGAAGCTGATGTTGAAACTAAATAACTATTAGCAGCACTTACTTTAATTGTGTATGTACCATCCTCAAGATTTAACCAATTTAAATTAAATTGAGTACCGGTTCTAATGTAGTAATTATTGTTATTGATTCTTACTATGTAATATGTTGCTCCATTTACTTTGTTGAAAGTTAAGATTCCATTTTCGATCTTAAGATTACTTGGTGCAAGTAATTCAGTAACATTTCCAGTGTCAGTAGTAGTACCAGTATTATCGGTGGTACCAGTAGTATTAGTAGTAGTACCAGTAGTACCAGTTGTATTAGTAGTACCAGTAGTACCTGTTGTGTTAGTAGTACCAGTAGTATTAGTAGTACCTGTTGTACCAGTAGTATTTGTGTTACCAGTAGTACCAGTTGTATTTTTAGAACCTCCTAACCAATCACAACTGGTAAAAAGAAGCATTGATAACAACAAAAGAAAAACTAAACTAAATTTCTTTAATACTTTCATATTTTCTCCTTTCACATACTTATAATTTTATAAATCCTCTTGTTATCTTGATTTTATCACTTGTTACAGATTTTAACAACTTATATTTTATAATTTATAATAATATTTTTACACATATTATTATATAGTCCATAAAAAGAATTGGTGCCAAATTACAAGAATTAGTATGTTTTTAACACCTCTAAATAATCAGCATTTCTCATTTTTAAGAAATAAAATAAATAACTTAAGGTAAACATAATTACACATAATGAATACCCAATTAATAATGAATCAAAAGTAATGACTATTCTTTCATATGTACCAAAAAATATTAATAAATAACTGATGTTATTAATTATTAAATAAATAGCTGGATAAATAGAAAATAAGGCGATTATTAGTAATAATAATTTTTCAAAAATAATAGTCCATATTAAGCGATAATTAGAACAACCTAATACTTTTAATCTAGAATATATAGGAATAGAGCTAACTAACTCTAAAGAACTATTGTTAAAAATGGTTAACATAAAACAGAAAATCATGATCAAGATAATATAAGAAAAGTATGCCGTTGTGTTTAGTAATTGTTCAGTTCCATTTACCGTAATTTCATTGAAATCAATAATATAATAAAGATTTTTACTAAATTCATTAATTAAGTC
>DATCKO010000123.1:0-2937 GCA_036562215.1 Haloplasmataceae bacterium
AGATTATAATTATTATCTATCAATTACAGAATATAATTATGATTTTAAAATATGGCTTGCATTAGTTCATATTGCTTTAGGATTTATTATTGGCACTTATTTTGGTTTATTGACATTAAAAAACCTAAAAAAAATATTTATGAAAAAATATAAAAGTTTATCGGAAATATTGATTATTGGTATATGTATATTATCAGGAGTAGGAATATATATTGGAAGATTTTTCCGTTTTAATTCTTGGGATATCATTAAACCTTTTACAATTCTCAAAACATTTATCGATAGTCTAAATTTATTTACACTAGAATTTATTAGTATCATTAGTATTTTTATCTATTTTGCTTACTTACTATTTACTAAAGGAAAGGATTATGAATAAATTATTTATTAATATTTGTATTATTATTTTTTTAATTATCATTAATGGCTTTTTTGCTGCTGCTGAACTTGCAGTTCTCTCAGCGAACCCTAACCGAATCAAAAGATTAGTTGAGGAAGGAAATAAAAAAGCTATTGCTCTTGAAAAATTAAAAAATCAAGAAAACAAATTTTTATCTACTATTCAAGTAGGAATTACACTGGCTGGTTTTTTCTCAAGTGCAACAGGAGCAGCTAATTTATCTGAGCCAGTTGGTAGTTGGCTTACAAAACAAGGTATTCCTTATGGATATAATATTGCTTTTATAGCGATTACCTTAATCTTATCTTATATTACCTTAGTCTTGGGAGAATTATTTCCTAAACGTTTAGCCAGAAGAGCTCCAGAAAAAATTGCATTATCAGTAGCAAGACCAATTAACATTTTAAAAGTCATTGCAACTCCTTTTGTTAAGTTATTATCAGCATCAACTAACCTAATTGTGAAGTTAACAAGAATCGAAGCTAATATGAGTCGCGATAAAGTGTCAGAAGATGATATTAAATCGATGCTTGAAAGTGGAGTTAGTGTTGGTTCAATTGAAACGGATGAACAAAAAATGATCGAAAGTATCTTTAAGTTTAATGACTTGGATGCTTTTGATGTGATGACTCCACGGGTCGATGTCTTCATGATTGATATTGATGCTAATCCTTTGACATATTTAGATCGGATTATTTTAGGAAGATATACACGGATTCCGATTTTTAAAGGAAGTCATGATAATATTGTTGGGGTCTTGCATATTAAAGACTTACTGGCAAGAGCCAAAAAAGTTGGTTTTGATAATATTAAAATTAAAGATATTCTTCGCAAACCTTATTTTGTTAATCCGAATATGAAAATAAATGTTTTATATAAGAAAATGCAAGAAAGAGGTACCCACATTGCATTTCTCATGGATGAATTTGGTGGCTTTCAAGGAATTGTTACTTTAGAAGATATTATTGAAGAGATTATGGGTGATATATATGATGAATATGATGAAAGTCAAAAGAAGATTGTAAAGGTAGATGAGAGAACATATTTAATTGCTGGTTCAACTCCAATCCAAGATATAAATCGCGAACTTGATATTAACTTCAATGAAGATGATTTTGATTATGATACAATTGGAGGTTTAATCATCAGTATTTTAAATCGTTTACCATATGAAAATGAAGAAATAGAATATCAAAATATCATTTTAAAAGTTCAAAAAATGAATGGTAACAGAATAAAACAAGTACAGTTAACATTTAAAGAAGACTCCAATGAATAGGAGTCTTCTTTTTTTAGTTATTTCATTTTTTAAAATGCGATATGCAGCTTTATATCGCGAATAGTTTTTATAATCTTTACCATATTTATTTATTGCATATTCGTTTGCTTTTTGCCATGCTTTTTCATGAATTGAATCAGGGATATGTTGTAAATCGCTATGGGCATATAGCTTATATCTTTAAAAAAATGATATATAAAATGTTTGAAAAAGAATAGTTTGTACTGAGTTTGTTTATGATAGCAAATCTGTTATATAGACTAGGAAATATATTAGGCATAAAGATATTATCGAATTGTAAAACAGTAGAAGTCTAGATGATGTAAATGATAATCTGTATTATTCTATTATGGTTGGAATAGGATATCTATTAAGAGATAGTGTCATAATAATAAGTTATAAAGTATGGATATTTCTTTATGTTAATAACAATAATTTTTGGGGTATACTAAAATAAAATAATATATAAGAAGGTGTTAATATGATTAGCAATAATGTTGTACACAATAGATTAATATATGAAAAATCACCATACTTGTTGCAACATGCCCATAATCCTGTCAATTGGTATCCATGGGATGAAGAAGCTTTCAAGAAAGCAAGATGCGAAGATAAACCAATTTTTCTAAGTATTGGTTATAGTACATGTCATTGGTGTCATGTCATGGCTCATGAAAGCTTTGAAGATGAAGAGGTTGCAAATATTTTAAATGAACATTTTATTGCTATTAAAGTTGATCGCGAAGAGCGACCAGACGTCGATAGCATCTATATGTCAGCATGTATAGCCTTAAATGGATCTGGTGGATGGCCATTAAGTGTCTTTATCAATGATAATAAAGAACCAATTTATGCGGGAACATATTTTCCAAAGCAGGACTTTATTAACCTCTTACAAAAAATGGTAAACCTCTGGAAAAGCAATCGTAAATTACTATATGATAATGCTTATGCCATCACCGAATACTTAAAGAGTGAAAAGAAATCTAATTTTACTTTACCTAATGAACTTCCAACAACGACTTATAAATATTTATTAAGTGCCTTTGATGAACGGTATGGTGGTTTTTCGCAAGCCCCAAAATTCCCCACTCCCCATAATCTTTTATTTCTTCTCAAATATTATGAAATTACCAAAGAAGAAAAAGCTTTAGGAATGGTTATCAAAACTTTAGATGCTTTAAGAGCTGGAGGAATTTATGATCAGATAGGATATGGCTTTCATCGTTATTCAACTGATGAAAAATGGCTCGTTCCA
>DATCKO010000127.1:0-2030 GCA_036562215.1 Haloplasmataceae bacterium
GCCTGAAAATATGTCTACTGCTTCAAATTCAAATCTCATTAATAACCTCCCTCACTTTCAATGGTAGTGTAAAAGTTTTTCTTAGAAACTTATACAAAACCCCTTTATATTTAGTTTTTTTATTAATAATGAGTTCCCTCCCTATGATTTAGAGAGTTTCTCTTTATATTTTTTTGACATTTATATACAAAAAGATAGATACCCCTGATATAATTAATTCACGAACAATAAATTAAAAGGGGTATCTATCGTGATTAAAATTATATCAGTATTTTCAATTTTTTTAAAGTACTTAAACAAAATTATTTATAAATTTATTTTGTTTTTGGATTCATTTGTTATTTCAACACATGAATTTAAATCTTATAATACTACTTACTATGAACCTTTTAGAAAGTTCTCTGTTGATAGTGAACCAATTATTCATAAGATTGAAAAATTAGATTATCAAGAATTGCTTAATGAGTATTTTTTAAAGCACAATAAGAAGTTAAGACCTATTTCTAGACGAAGATCATCAGAACTAAATTTCAAAGGTAATTGTCCTATTTGTGGAGCTCCACATGATTATATCTATGAAAATAATGTTAAATCAAAACAGTTACTTTGTAAGGTTTGTAAACATACATTTACCTTAAACAAAGACTTTCTTGAAAAGATTGTTTTAAGATGTCCTCATTGTTCGAAAACACTTGAAAGAATCAAAGATCGTAATGACTTCATTATCTATAAATGTAGACATGATAAATGTTCATTTTATCTAGATAAATTAAAGAAATTAACACCTGATCAATTGAAGGAATATAAGAAAAACCCAGGCAAGTTTAAACTTCATTATATCTATCGTGCTTACGATATTGACTTTGATTCACTAGATCGTGACTCTATGCCAGATTTAAATATGAAGGTTGATTTAGCTAATATTAGACATTCTAAACATACTCTAGGATTAATCTTAACTTACTACGTTAATTATGGATTATCCAGTAGAAAAACTGCAGCTATTATGTATGATGTTCATCAAGTTAAGATTTCTCATCAAACTATAATGAATTATGCCAATAGTGTATCTGCGATGATTCTTCCTTTCTTAGAAAATTATCCTTATGACTTATCATCTGACCTTTGTGGGGATGAAACTTACATTAGAGTCAAAGGTAAGAAACATTATATATTCTTTTTCTCAGATAAAATTAAGAAGATCATAACTTCCTATCAGGTTTTTAATAAGCGTGATACATTTTCTGCAGTAGTATCCTTGTACCAAACATTCAAGAAATACAACGGTGAGTTACCTAAAGATTTAAAAGTAATTGTTGATGGTAATCCTATCTATAACGCTGCTTGGTCATACTTTAAAAGCATGGATATTAATTTCGATTTATTTCAAGTCATAGGACTCACTAACAATACTGATACAGACAAAGACTATCGCCCGTTTAAACAGGTTACAGAACGTTTAAATAGAACCTTTAAGGATGATTATATCCAAATGAATGGCTTTGGTAATATCAATAGTGCTAATTCATATATGGTCCTATTCTCAACATTTTTTAACTTTCTAAGACCTCATAAATCCTTAGATTACAAGTCACCTGTAGAGATAGATGGATTTGATAAATTACCTCATATGCCAAGTAAATGGCTTTCTCTTTTAAAGATGAGTTACTCTTATATAAACTAGTTTAATGATATTTTAAACTTTAGGAGTACCTCTATTTCAGCTTATTTAATTATATTTATTTATGTCTATTTTTTTAAATATATTAATTCGTTCATTAATTAAAACTGAATTAGTGTGTGTAGAAATTACATATTCAGTTTTTTATTTTTAATTACTTCATTTTATAAACTTTCATAATTTATTTGACACTACCATTTATTGAATAATATAGTAGTATCAGTTAAAATTTAAATAAATAAAACAAAGTGAGGGTGAATTATGGATAGAAAAATGAATGAACTTAAAGAAATTATAAAGAAGTTTTCAAATTCAGGTTGGGATTTAATAGAAAAACCAGCGCAAGATT
>DATCKO010000131.1:0-3082 GCA_036562215.1 Haloplasmataceae bacterium
AAATAATAATTTAAAGATATGGTCATCATAATACTTATGATTTATAAATCCATTATTTATTTGTTTAACCTTTCCTTGATGTAAAATAAAAATAGTATCCGCAAGATTAAAGCCAAAATACATCAAATTAGTTCCTATTAAAATGGTTTTGCCTTCAGCCTTAAGTAATTTTATGATTTCTACAATTAACAGTTGTGAGTTTCGGTCTAAACCTAGGAAAGGTTCATCTAATAAAAGCGTATCAGAATCGAAACAAATGGCTGTAAGTATAATTAAAATTTGTCTAGTATACAATGAAACTAATTTGATTCTCTTATTAATGTCATCATTAATACCACTAAATTTTATCATTGTATCTATTAAGTTTCTTTTTTTACTTTCTAAAAATGTATAAAGCTTATTAAGATATTCTTTCCCAGTAAGATTCTCACAATCATCAGGTAAATCATTAATATAACATGTTTTATTACTCGTGTTAATTGTACCCTTATAATTATTGATACTTTTACCAATACATTTAAGTAAAGTGGTTTTACCACAACCATTTAATCCGATTATTACGCCTATTTTGCCTGTTTCTAAGTGTAGGTTAACCTTTTTTAGGACTTTATTTTTCATATCATATGAAAATGAAACATTTTGACATTTAATCATGCTTTCCTCCAAAATAATATATTAGTTTACATTTATTTATATTATATGTAATTTTTACAATATTTTTCTTCAAAAAAATTAGCAATTTGTAAACTAGTTTACATATATTATTTCATAAGTTATTATACATGTCAATAATAAAAAGAGAGATTTACCATTTTTAGTAAATCTCTTTACATTTTTATTTACCAGATATCAAAACATCTTTTACTTTTACATATGGATAGATAGCAGTTCCGAAATCGGTTGATTCTTGAGAAATTTCCGTTATATTTTCTAGTGCTTCTTTAAAATTCATCGCCATCATGGTTTCATTCAATGGGAACTTAATTTCGCCATCTTCAATATAATAACTATTCTTTAATACTACAGATAAGTCACCATTATTATTAGGATGACCACCAGATACACGATTTACAAGTACACCTCTTTTAACTGATTTAATCATTTCTGTTATTGGTGTATTACCAGAATCAACAATATAACAACCACCTGTATTATTAGATCTTTCCAAGCCTGTTTTTTTAGCTCCATATTGTGATAAGACAAATGTCTTTAATACACCTTTATCAAATATTGTCATATCTTGGGCCTCAAAACCATCATCGGTAATGAAATAACCTTGGGCTATTTTTTCATTTCGAGGTGCAGCGTGTAAAGTAAATAGTGGACTAGCAACTTGTTGATTTAATTTATCTTTAAGTAAACTAGTGTTAGATATTAAAGGCATATCTGATAGGTATACTGATACTACTCCAGATATGAAATCACTCATACAATCAGGAGTTAAAATAACATCACCTTTAAATTTACCTTCTATACCTCTTGTTTCAATTTGCTCTGTAGTTTCTTTTAGTACTCGTTTTAAAGAACCATAACTTAATAAATCTTTCTCTAACTTACGTAAATAAAATCCTGAGTAGTTAAATGATGAACTTTTAGTACCTTCTTTAGCAGCAAACAAACTATTAAAGTCATAAATACCAGTTGATTCTTTAAAACTTACACCATTGGAGTTCATAAAATACTTTGTATTTAAAGTAAAACTAATTGCTGTATCCATTAAATTAATCGTAGGATATTCGCTTTTAATAGTTTTAACATATTGATCTAGTAAATCATACATCTTATCTAAATCTGGTGTAGTATCACCATAAACAAACTCTTTATTTTCTTGATATGGAGATATATCAAATGCTTCATCAACTTCCGAGTTAGCGCAAATATCTAGAACTTGTTCTAAAGCATTATTTACTGATTCTTCATCTGTTTTATTAATAATGATGGAACCTTTTTTATTATCTTTTATAACGGTTACATTAAAATGATTATCAATCGTAGTTCTTAGTAAAGAAATTTTTCCATTATCTAAGTTTAATTCATATTTACTACTTTGGGAAACAGAACATTGACATTTATCAACCTTATCTTGCATTTTATCTAAGGTATATTTCAAAATACTATTGTCTAACATTTTATTCGCCCCCTATATTAACTTTACATTTAATTGAAGGACCACCCATGCCTACTGGGATAGGTTGCTTCTTACCACACATTCCACCTGCTCCAGCCCATTTCATTTCATCAGATATCGCAGTAACACTCTTTAATACATCAAAGGCTATTCCAGAAATAGTACTATCTTTTATAGCTTTTCCTAATTTTCCATTTTTAATTTCATAACCCATCGTTACCGCAAAGGTGAATTCGCTTGTTGTATCTGCTTGGCCATTAGATGTTTTGGTTAAATAATAACCATCTTCAATGGAAGCAATCATGTCTTCTAATTTACTAGTACCAGGTAATATAGCAGTATTACGCATTCTGATTAGTGGTTCATCACTAAATTGCCAAGCACGAGCATTACCTTTTGGTTCAGTATTGAATAAACGAGCTGATTCCTTATTATGCATATAGTTTTTCAAAATACCATTTTCGATAATCACAACATCCTCAGCAACAGTTCCTTCATCATCCATATAAATTGGAATAGTTAAGGTTTCACCTTTATATGAGTGTGCAAAGTCCACTAAAGTAACAAGTGGGCTTGCTACTTCTTTATTCATATATTCGCCAGCTATTGATCCACCTAATACTAAATCTGCTTCTGTTGTATGACCAATGGCTTCATGGGCTAAGATTCCTGAGATATCTGAATCAAGTATGACTTCACGTAATCCAGCCTTAGGTCTAACGCCTTCACTCTTATCCACTAATTGTTGGTATAATTTATCAATAAATGAAAAATGAATGGTCGGATCTTTTAAATATTCTTGTGGTTCTCCTAATCCACCAACTACAGAATCATGAATATTTACGGGAGCTCCATCTTTCATTAAACTAAGTTGAACAAATATTACAGTCGTAGGGACAAAGGAGTAAAAGTTAGAATCATCAGATGTTAATAATGTTTTTTCCATAGATAGAG
>DATCKO010000134.1:0-5202 GCA_036562215.1 Haloplasmataceae bacterium
AAATAAGTGAGAATAATCAGTTTTACAATTTTCGACATTTAATAAAAAAGACTTGTTTTCACCTAATAAGTCATGTAATTGAGTGTAATCAATACTATCTAAATAATTATATATTCCATTAGCGATATTTACATTTACCGTTCTTTCTCTATTAATAGCGTTTTGTCTAACATTATAATTTAATATATTATAAATCAAAAGTAATGCGATAGAAGTAATGGTTATCGTGGCTACGATTTCTATAAGTGTTACTCCCTTTTTGTTTTTGAAAATTTGCATTACTATCCTCCATAATTTTATAGTATTTTCTAAAATTCTATAGTATAATTAATTATTATAAGTATTATAACATATTTTCATAATAAAGAGTAGGTGTCAATTATGAGTAACAATAAAAAATTAGTTAGTTTAATCACATTGATTTTCATAATTCTCGCTGGTATTGCGGTTTACCTAATTGTATATTCATTTGATTATCGTTTAACCCCTTTTTCAAAAGGTACTGAAGTAAGTAATATTTATATTGGAGGTAAAACCGAACAGCAAACAGAAGAAGAACTCATGAAACGCGTTAATGAATGGAAAAGAGCTGAAAGAATAATTGAAGTAAGTTATCAAAATCAGTCTTATACAGTGGAAATTGATCCTAATATTTTTTCATTTGACATCCCAAATACCATCGACAGTATTCAAAATGGTAAAAAAGCTGATTATGAAAAAAATATAAATATTTTAAAAGTGACAATAGTATCGGGTAAAGAGAATCATATCAATGATAAATTAAATGAAATTCTTGCTCTAGTTAATTATAAAGATTTTGATTTAGAAAAAGTTAAATCATATATCCTAAAAAAAGTGACCTTCCTAGCAAAAGAAATTTATGTGGATTTAAGTATGGCAATTAATTTAGATAGTGCCAAATTGAATAAAATTCAAACCGTAAAGAGTAGTTTAACAGGGTATCAACGTTATAATGATTTTAATACTTTAATAAGTCGATATTTCAGTGAACCAATCGAAATTAAAGCGAAAAGTGAATTTTCTTTAAATCAGTATATATTAGCTGCTTATAAAACATATGCGCAAAATAATGTGATACCAAAGATTGATATTAAAGACTATCATAAAATATTTCAATATTATTTTAATGAAGAAGAATTAAATCGGATTGCAACTGGTATTTTTGAATCAATTATCAAGACAAATTTTATTGTAGAAAGAGTTCATATCAGTAAGAGTTTACCTAGTTATGCTCAATTAGGTAAGGAAGCAGCACTCGATATAGAGTTAAATCCTATAGTAGAAGGTGGAAAGATTACTGATGTAGAGTTTCTGGGTATCAAAGATCTTATCTTTTATAATCCTAATGGGCATTCTTACTTTCTAAAAATTATAGTTAATAATAATCAATTAGAGTTTCAATTATACGGACCAGATTTTATCTATTCTTTTAACGAAAACATAATCATAGAAGAAATACTAGATGAAATTGATGGTCAACTATTAACTGGTTACTTCTTTAAATTAGAAAGGATTAGTTATTTAAGAGGAAATATGGTCGAAAAAAGAACTCTTATGGAAGATTTTTATCAACCTTATTATTTAAGTATGTGAAAAAAGGTGAAATCATGAGAAGAATAAAGAAAAGAATTGGGGACATTTTAATTGAATCAAATTTAGTGACACCTGAACAGGTTGAATTTGCTTTATCAGTTAAAGAAGCTGATGAAAAATTAGGGGATACTTTGATA
The DNA here is from genome assembly GCA_036562215.1 of Haloplasmataceae bacterium. Lineage (GTDB taxonomy): Bacteria > Bacillota_I > Bacilli_A > Haloplasmatales > Haloplasmataceae > CALFRW01. The sequence continues at coordinate 1,752 of DATCKO010000134.1, forward strand.
AGAATTGGTTATGTCACTGAAAACCAAGTATTAGAGGCTTTGGAACTCCAATTAGGTATCAAAAAGGTTTCTTTAAGTGATTATACCTTTAGTGAATCAATTTTGCGCTTGGTTTCTGAAGAGTATGTTCGGGAAAATCTAGTCGTACCAATTACTTTTGAAGATGGTAAGTTAGTGGTAGCTGTTGCTGACCCTCTTAATTATTATATAGTCGATGATTTACGTCTAATTACTGGCTATAATGTTAAGATGGTTATGGCCACTCGTTCTGAAGTTGAAACAGCTATTTCGCGTTATTATGGTATTAATCGTTCCTTAGATCAAATCATTTTAAATTATAGTGAAAATAAAGAAGATGAAGGTGGCAATGAAGCTGATGATACGCCACTTATAAGATTAGTTAATCAATTATTAATATCTGCGGTAAAACAAAATGCTTCTGATATTCATATTGACCCACAAGAATCAGAAGTTATCGTAAGGTTTCGGGTCGATGGTATATTAGGTATTGAAAAGCGTTTTCCTAAAATCATGGAAAAGCAATTACTATCAAGATTTAAAATAATATCTGGTTTGGATATTACTGAAAATCGACGTCCGCAAGATGGACGGATAAAGATGGTTATTGATAATACGCAACTAGATTTACGGGTATCTACCTTACCAACTGTTAATGGTGAAAAACTTGTTTTACGATTATTTAATTTAAAAAATAATCTAGGTACTATGAATAAATTAGGACTAGATGATATAAGTTTGAAAAAATTTCATAAGTTAATCAAAAATCCCAATGGTATTATTCTTGTTAGTGGACCAACAGGTTCAGGGAAATCTTCAACATTATATGCTTGTTTAAACGAACTAAACAAAGAAGATGTTAATATTATTACGGTTGAAGATCCAGTAGAATTACAAATAAAAGGAATTAATCAAGTACAAGTAAACCCTGATATTGGTTTAACCTTTGCCAATGGTTTAAGAGCGATTTTAAGACAAGACCCTAATATCATCATGATTGGAGAAATTCGGGATACGGAAACAGCCCAGATTGCTGTTCGAGCTTCTCTTACGGGTCACTTAGTATTAAGTACTATCCATACCAATGATTCCATTGGAACAGTAACAAGACTTATTGATATGGGGATTGATCCTTTCTTAGTTGCTTCTTCTTTAACCGGAGTGGTAGCTCAACGTCTTGTTAGAAGGACATGTCGAGAATGTGGAGAATGGAGAATAGCTACTGATAGAGAGAAAGAGTTATTTAACAGTGTGGGAATGAGTATTGAAAAAGTCTTTTATGGTAAAGGATGTCCAGCCTGTAACTATAAGGGCTACTCAGGACGTATCGCAATTTTTGAGATTCTAGAAATCAATGACCGAATCAGAGAAATAATTAATAATAAAGGAACTGAACAAGATATTCAACGTGAAGCAATTAAGAATAATATTCGTTTCTTAATCCAAGATGGTTTTGAAAAAGTTATACAGGGCATTACAACTACTGAAGAAGTCTTAAGAGTAACTGATTAATAAGGGGTGATTCTTTTGCCAATATATCGATATCGTGCTCGCAATCGGGACCATTATATAGTAAACGATATTATGGAAGCAATTGATAGAGGAGATTGTGTACGTAAATTAAAGTTAAATAATATGGTACCGATAGAAGTTTCGGAAATTAAATTAGCTACTTTCATAAAAGGAAAAGATATCACTCTAACCTCAGGAGTTAAAAAGCAAGACTTAGTATTCTTTTTATCACAATTTTATAATCTATTACATGCAGGACTTAGTATTATTGAAAGTTTAAAAATAATCATTGATCAGACAAGTAATAAATATTTAAAAAAATATCTAATCAAAGTACTTCAAGATATTAGAAATGGTAGCTCACTATATGGAGCATTAGCTAGACAAAAAAAGGTGTTTCCTAGATTACTGGTAGAAATGATTAGAGTAGGAGAGGTCATAGGAAATCTTCAAACAGTGGTTTATGATTTATATATCTACTATCAGAAGCAATTAAAAACTACTAATGAAATTAAAAGTGCTTTAATGTATCCGATATTTTTACTAATTATGACATTTGTGGTATCTGCTATTCTATTATTAACTGTTGTACCACAGTTTCAGAGTACTTTTGCCCAAATGGGTAAAGAATTACCTTTTGCGACTAGACTAATCCTAAATTTTAGTCATTTTCTACAAACAAAGTTTATCTATGTAATATTAGTTATCATCCTAATTTTTACTCTTGGATTCCTATTCTATCGAAAAAAAGAAGGTAAGATGTTTTTTAGTAAGCTAATTTTACGTTTACCTATTGTAGGTCAAATCGTTCGCAAAGGTAACCTAATTAAAATTGCACAGTCTTATTCTACTTTACTACATAATTCTGTTAATGCGATAGAAGGATTAGAGGTTACTAGAAACATTCTCACTAATCAAGTATATATAGAAATTCTCGATAAAGCCCTTCTAAACATTCAAAATGGTATACCAATGAGTGCTGCTTTTGAAAAACATTGGGCAGTTGACCCTGTGTTTGCGTCTATGCTTACTGTAGGAGAAGAATCAGCAAGTGTTGATGAAATGCTTTCTAGTATTGCTGAGTATTATGAAAATGAAATGGAACTAACTGTTCAAAGTTTAAAGAAACTTATGGAACCAGTAATAATTGTCATAATGGCGGTTATTGTTGGTATAATTGTACTATCTATTTTATTACCAATGTTTGAGATGATGGATGGTGGATTTGCATAAAAAGAAAAAAATATATTGTATATTTCAATATATAATGATATAATTTTTCAATAAGAAGTAAAAAAAATAATAGGAGGATTATGGATGAAATTGCTTAAAGATAAGAGAGGTATGACCTTATTTGAGTTGTTAGCTGTTATCGTCATCTTAGGTATTGTGGCAGCTATTGCTTATCCTACAGTTACCACTTTAATAAATAATCAAAAAAGAAATGCTTTTGTAGAACAAGCTAATATGTTTGTTAATAATGCGATTACTTTAGCTAGAGCTGACTTACAAGAACCAGATGGAGAATTAGATGTAACCACATATTATTTTGGTACAGATTTTGGAACTACTGGTTTTGAAATTGATTCAGAAGATTCAACGCAACAATCACTAGATAATGATTTTTCTGGTAATTTTAATGCTTATATCGTACTAGGTAAAAGTGGAAATGATGTAATTGTTATAGAATTTTATTATGCTGATAATAACTATAGTATTACTAAAGTTGAAAAGACAGAAGGTTATACAATTCCATTTACTAAAAATGATATTGATAAATAAGATTGATAAAGAAATTTTATTTTAGCCAAGACCAATTGGTCTTGGTTTTTTAGTAGGATGTGATGAAGTGGAAATATTTATTTATATTTACATATTTATAATAGGTGCTTGTTTAGGATCCTTTTATAATGTTGTGGGA
>DATCKO010000153.1:0-42569 GCA_036562215.1 Haloplasmataceae bacterium
ATATTTAATTGTATATCTTTGTTTTTTATTGTAAAATTATTTTAAAAGTGCGATATGGGGAGTGATTTTATGGAACTGCTCAATAATAGATATCGGATCATTAAACATTTATATCAAAATAATTTATATAATTCCTACTTAATAAATGATTTATGGGAAGATAATCATATAATGCAACTTAATATATTGAATCTTGATAATATACATAAAAGTATTATTGATTTTTATTCAGATGAATTTATTAAACTCATAAATTATAATAATGAAAATATCGTGCAAATTTATAATTTTAATGTAATTTCACATATCGATAATAAAAAAGCTAATCGAGAGCAATATTTCTATACTTGTGAATATATAGAAAACCCTTTAAATATATTAGATTATACTAAAAATTTTGATCTTAATGATTTAATGAATCTCTTTATCAAATTATGTAATATCATTAATTACTTAAATTTACGTGGTCATATTTATGAAGCTTTGAATATAAACAATATCTATATTATAAAAAAAGATAATGAATATCAAATAAAAATAAAAGATATTGCGACTAAAATACTAGAGAAAAATGCTTTTATTAATGAAAACCCTGATGATAAATACTTTATGTCACCAAAATATCTCTCTGGTGAAGCTCCGTCTTTTAAACATGATTTATATTCTTTAGCAGTTGTGTTATTGACCCTATTAAGTCGCAATTGTAATTTTAAGGCTAATCCAAAAGATAACCTTAATATGTTTATAGAAGATCTCAATAACCATAAAATCAATCGCTTTAATGAAGAAGAAATTAATACCATAAATAAATTGTATCCACTATTGAAAAAGATTATTTATCTAGAAGATGATGATGCTTTTAGAAATCTAACCCGCTTCCGGATAACCTTAAATGAGCAACTTGGAACTGATTATACATATAAACATCAAAATGAGTATAGTAAGATTAACTTCCATTTAAAAATAATTGGTCGTGATAAAGAGGTAAATAAAATCTTACATAATTATGATAACATGCTCAAGTATAATCCATTTACCAGAGTATACTTAGTCCAAGGAGAAATGGGTACGGGTAAAACTAGATTTTTAGAAGAGATTAAATTTCGTTTCGAACTTAAAAAAGCTAATCTTTATTATAGTTTCAGTTTAAGCAGTTTAAATGAAAGCAGCGACAAAATGTGGGTTGATATTTTAAGAAAGTTAATCCTAGAAACTGATACAGAGATTATTGAAAAATATGAAGCTGAATTAGCAAAATTTTTCCCAGATATTGTGGATAGAAATAATTTAAATAAAGAACGTATAGAAGAACATCAAACTAAGTACCGTTTATTAAATCGTATTGCTAGTTTTATAAGTGAAAGTGTCAAAAACAAACCTACTGTTTTTATAATTGATAATCTAGACTTAGCTAATGAGTTTACTCTAGATACATTCTCTTATTTATACTCAAAAGTAATTTGTAATGAAAAAGTTATCTTTATTTTTTCATATAATGAAAATTCTATCTTTAATAACCCTATGTTTGCCCGTTTTATATCAACCATACGATACAAAAAAGACTGGGAATTGGTTCCAATTACTAATCTTAACCATACTCAATCGGGAGAACTAATTAAAAGCATACTTGATATTTTTTATACACCTGTAAAACTAACTGAAAAAATTTATTCCCAATCTTATGGAAATCCACTATTTATTAGTGAAGTAATTAAAGACCTATATAATCGCAAGATTCTTTTTGTGGATAATAATACTGGTATTTGGCATCTAGATTTACCAGAAGATGATTTAGACTATAAATTACTAATAATACCAAATACTATTGAGCAGGCTGTTTTAAATCAACTAAAGGATATTGATGAAATAAGTCATGATATTCTAAAAACCATGTCCATCTTTCCAAATCCGATTTCTGTTGATGATATTGCTTATTTTATTGATAAGGATCTAAAAGAAATTAACTATTATATTCAAGAACTTATTAAAAAAGGTATTATTTCCAAGTTAGTCGGTATATCAGAAAACCTTTATACTATTAATAATAAAGTCCTTAAAGATATTATTTACGATAGAATAGAACCTGAAGAAAGAGTTAATAAACATTATCTAGTTACACAAATGTTAGAACAAAAAGCAGAAATAAACATTGATGATTTAATTTATCATTATGAAAGAGCTAATAATAAAGAGAAATTAATTGAATATTGTTTAAAAAATGCTCAGATAATGCATGATAGCAGAAATTATCATGAAGAAGTTAATAATTTAAAGAAAGCATTAGTATATATTGATAAAGATTTTGATATTACAGAAGTTAATATTCGAATAGGTATTATCTATTACAATATTAGTCAAGATAATCTAGCCATTAACTATTTCCTAGAAGCAGAAAAATATGCCTTAAAAACTAACAATATCAAACATCTTATCGATATCAATAGTAATTTAGCTAAAATTTACATAGGACTAAATGATATTACCGAAGGAGAAAAACGACTAATAACTACTCGTAGTTTATTAGATCAATATGATTATTTTGAAGCAGAGTTAGAATATAAATTTACCCTAGCTTTTAAGCTTCGCCAAGAAAAGCAATTTGATAAGAGTATAAGTTATTTAGATGAGATAATTGCCCAAGCTGATGATTATCCTTTAATAAAAGCTAATTGTTTTAGAACCAAGGCTTTAATTTATCAAATTGGTGATAAGATTTCTGAAGCATTAGAATTATATGAAGAAGCAATCAAATTGTTTGAAAATACTGGTAACATAAGAGGTTCTTTAAGTTGTTTAAATAATACAGGTGCCATCTATAGTGATATCTATCAAAATACTGAAAAAGCTCTAAAATATTATTTAAAAGTTAAAGATTTTAGTGAAGAATATAATATCGAACTTTATGGTTTAATCGCACTAATTAACATTGCTTGTATTCATGAACTACGAAATAATAATAAGTTAGCCTATGATTACTTCAAACAATCATTAGAAATTGCCTTGCAAGGTAATTATAATAATGAAGTTTTCTTCATTTACAATATGCTTACTAAAACCTGTATTAGGTTAAATAAATATTCTGAAGCATATCAATATCATAATCTAATTTTACAAGAAATTGAAAAATCTTCTTACCAAAGTCTTGATATCTATGAATTTTATAAAGCAAGTGCTGATTTATATTATGCTTTTGGCGATTTTGTTAAAGCTCAAGAGTTTATTAAAAAGACAACTGAGTTTTATGAAAGTGGAGTAAGTTATGAACAGTTCCTATATACAATTCAATTAAGTATAATAAACTTACGATTAAAAGATGAATACGAAACTGATATACAAGATATTATTAAAACCAGTCAAAAGTTTATATCACCAGATTTAAAAGTATTAACTTTAAGTAATGCGGCAATAGCTTTAGGAGAAAGAAAAGACTATAAAAACGCTCGCTTATTATTAAAAGAAATTAAAGAATCTTTAACAAATAAATTACATGAAGAAATTTTAGCTAAATATTATGTAGCTCTAGGTATTAATGATTTAGAAAATAAGACATCTGATTATTTACAAGAAGCTCTTAATTTAGCAAAGAATCTCGGAAATAAAGTATTAGTTGCCCAGATTTCAACCTTAATTGGTGATTATTATTATTCCATCGATAATTATTACCAAGCAGTTAGTTTTTACATTGAAGCTTGGGAACTTCTTAAGGAATTAATTAACGATGTACCTAAAGAATTTAAATTGACATTTATTAATAGTTATAAGTACGCTCGTATCTTTTATCGTATTAAATATATTTGTTATATCATTATTGATAATAATACAATTTCTAATACCGATATTGAAGAAACATTTAATAAATATGATGTAAAATCTTTAGAAGAATTGAACTCCATTTTAAACATCGATTTAACTAAACAATTTATGAACAATAAAGATTTCATGGAGTTTGTTTGTCAGCAATATATTGCCAATCTACCAAATCAAAAAAGTGATATTACCGAAGTAATATCCCAATTAAGTAATAATACCGTAAGTAACATTGAATTATTGCTTAATTACTTAGCTGCAGCTACTTTAGCTACAAATGGTTTCTTGGCTTTAGAAAACAATAAAAATGATTTTAATATAATATCAGCATTAAATGATAAGTATAAGATTCCGAATAACAGATATCTTTTTGAAAAAGCTAAGCAATCATTAGAACCTATTTGTGTTTCTAAAAACATGACCACAAATAATATCGATGGTAATATCTTTTCTGATGATGTTAAAGCGTACTTGTGTATACCTATTACTAGTAACCTATTCCAAAATAATTCTGATACATCAATTATTGAAGATGCGAATAGTATTATAGGTTATTTATATTTAGAGTCCGACCGGGTTATTAATAATTTTAATGAAGCTGGATTAAAAAAATGTCTCGATGTCATAAACTTTCTCGCTTTACTTATAGAAAAACATCAATTAATTATTGATGCTTCTATTGATAAGTTGACCGGAGCACTCACAAGAAAATACCTTGAAAATACAATAAAAAGAGCGATTATTAACGCTAACATAAATAAGTCTGTTTTCAGTATTATCATGTACGATTTAGATAATTTCAAAAATATCAACGACCGCTTTGGTCATCAAACAGGTGATGAAGTATTAGCATCCATATCACGTATTGTTCTAAACAATATTGACAAAACAGCATCAATTGGTAGATATGGTGGTGAGGAATTTATTATTATCCTCCCTGGGGTAGATAGTAGAGAAGCCTATTCTATCGCCGAAGACTTACGCATTAAAATATCCAAAGAAGGTATTTTAAGTGACAAAGCTGAAGTTACTGTAAGTATGGGAATCGCCACATACCCAAAACATGGACAAACCATGGATGAATTATTCGAAAAAGTTGACCAAGCACTATACCATGGAAAAGAAACTGGTAAGAATAGGTGTTTTATATGGAATGAAAAATTTTCCCATAGTAAAACAAAAACTAAGGACAAGCTAACTGGTATTATTTCTGGAAACACTGTTCAAGATGCTAGAAACATGCTAGCAATCGTTGAGTTAATTCAATTAACTAATAAAAATATTGCTAAAGAGTCTAAGATTTATCAATTTTTAGGTCGAGCTATAGAGATTATTGATGCTCAGTATGGTTATTTATTGTTAATAGATAATAATCAAATAATCCACAAATATGCAAGACAAGCACAAAAAGAAGAGTGGTTAAAAAATATTAATATTAATCAAAAAATAATTAATTCAGTTTTAGAAAGTAAACAAGGGGTTTATTTAATTGATTGGGATGATATTGGCAAACAAGATTTAATCACAGGACTTCCAGAATGGGATTCCATTCTCATAATTCCAGTTTTCGTGAAAGATGAAATTAAAGCCATCTTGTATTTTACCGTATCAACCCGAGAAAAAGAGTTTAGTATTAATGAATATAATTTTATTAATATATTAAGCGATTTAATACCCCCAATCCTACCATAATAAAGTTAAAAGACTTGGGTCAAAAAATCCCAAGTCTTTTAATTTACTTTATCCATCCCACTCTCTTTGCCCATTCCAGACGTCTTTTTTGTCTTTCATTATATGATAAATTAGGTTTTTCATTATATTCTTTCGCTAACTCTCTCATTCTATTAATAGCATCTTGTAATGGAGGTAACCCAACTTGCTTACGATATATATCAACATTATCCTCATCTTCAATTTTCCAAGGACTCAATTCATCATTTTCATCATAATCAAACTGTGTACCATATTTTTGGGGACGCATTTCAAAATAACAAATTCGATCATATAAAACTGCTACTTCGCTCGGATAGATATCTTTATTTTGGGCTAACTCCATTAGTATTGGGACACTTATTCTTTGCAGTTCTGGACATGATATCGCATTCTGAAGAATAGTCCACGCTGATAAGCTTGCTTCATAACCGACTTTTTTTACCGTAGGCCAGCCCATCTCATATATTATACTTAATAGTCTTTGAGCATTTTCTTGGTGTATTTTTTCCAAATCAGGATTATATTCTTCTGCAAGATTATTACTCTTATATAACTTCTCTTGCATAGATAAATCCTTTTTAACCATGTCGATTAATTCTCTGGCTATTTCGGAAAAATCATTATTCAGAATTATCACCTCTTATGTTTAAGTATATTCTCCTAAACATATGATGATGACAAATACTTACAATCCAAGTTTTTCAAAAACTTCATCCACTGCTTTTAAATGATAAGAAATATTAAAGCAATCGTCAATCTCTTTTGTAGATAGATACTTAGTAATTTCATTATCGTTAATTAATAAATTTTTAAAAGCTATATTTTTTTGGTAGGCTTCAATGGCTTTTGGTTGTACTAAATCATAAGCTTCTTCTCGAGAAAGACCTTTATCAACTAATTTTAACAATACTCTTTGCGAAAAAATAACACCGTTAGTAAGGTAAATATTTTGCTCCATTCTATTTTCAAAAACTACTAAATTTTCCAGAATCTTAGCAAAACGATTCAACATATAATCAAGTAAAATGGTAGCATCAGGCATAATAATTCTCTCCACCGAAGAATGACTGATATCTCTTTCATGCCAAAGAGGAATATCCTCAAAAATTGGAATAATATAACCTCTCATGACGCGAGCACATCCTGAGATATTTTCAGACCCTATAGGATTACGTTTATGAGGCATAGCTGATGAACCTTTTTGCTTTATATCAAAATACTCTTCAACTTCCCTAATTTCAGTTCTTTGCAAGTGTCTTATTTCTGTTGCCATTTTTTCTAAAGTTGTTGCAATTAAGGCTAAGGTAGTAATATAAAAGGCATGTCGATCTCGTTGAAGTGTTTGTGTAGAAATTTTAGCTGCGTTAATACCTAGTTTAGAACATACATATTCCTCAACAAAGATAGGAATATTAGCATGGGTTCCCACAGCACCAGACATCTTACCTATTTCAATATCTCTTCTTGCAAAATCAAAGCGTTTTAAGTTACGCTCCATTTCTGCATACCATAAAGCTAATTTCATACCAAAAGTCGTAATTTCAGCATGGATACCATGGGTTCTTCCGATTTGAACAGTGTGTTTATATTTAAGAGCTTTAGCTTTAAGTATTTCAATTATTCTTAGTATATTATCTCTTAGTAAATCATTAACTTGCTTATATATATATCCATATGCTGTATCAACAATATCAGTAGAAGTTAAGCCATAGTGAATCCATTTTTTTTCTTCTCCTAAAGTTTCACTAACTGCTCTAGTAAAAGCAATGACATCATGCTTAGTTTCAATTTCTAACTCCTTAATCCTCTCAATACTAAATGAAGCTTTTTGAGCTATTAACTCTACATCTTCCATAGGTATAATACCGAGTTTCCCCCACGCTTCACAAGCAAGAATTTCACATTTTAACCAAGCTTGATATTTTGCTTTTTCACTCCAAAGGGAACTCATTTCTTTTCTACTATACCTATCAATCATCATTAACCTCCATTAATTTACTTAACTAATCTTTTCGCTGCTTCTAAAGTATTTTCTAGTAACATGGTAATTGTCATTGGTCCTACACCACCAGGCACAGGTGTAATATATCCCGCTACCGATAAGGCATTATCATAATCAACATCACCACATAGTTTATCAACAACACGATTTACACCTACATCAATGACAATAGCTCCTGGTTTTATCATATCAGCTGTAACAAATCGAGGTTTACCGATTGCAGCTACTAAAATATCAGCTTCTTTTGTGTAGGATTTCAAATCTTTAGTACGAGAATGACAAATAGTCACAGTAGCATTTTCACGAAGTAATAATTGACTGACAGGTTTGCCAACAATATTACTTCTACCAATTACTACAGCATGTTTACCATTAATATCAATATTTGTTTCTTTAATCATGCGAATAATTCCTGCAGGTGTACAAGGTAAAAAGCATTCTTCATTAAGAAGCATTTTTCCTACATTGATAGGACTAAAACCATCAACGTCCTTCTTTACACTTATAGTATTAATGATTTTGTTTTCTGAGATATGTTTTGGTAATGGTAATTGTACTAATATACCATGAACACTATCATCTTGGTTCAACTTTTCGATTTCCTGAATGAGTTCATTCTCGGAAATATCTTCCGGAAGCTTGATTAAAGTTGATTTCATATCAGTTTGTTCACAGCCTTTTTGTTTACCTCTAACATAAGAGACACTAGCTGGATTATCACCAACTAGAATTACCACAAGATGCGGAACAACTTGTTTTTCAGCAATAAACTGATTTACTCTAACTTTTAAATCAGCACGTATTTTATCAGCTAATTCTTTACCACTAATTACTATAGCACTCATATTTTCCTCTCCTTTATCTTAACAAATAAATGAAGTCTAGATTAGACTTCATTTATTATATTTAATTGCCTTAAATTCAAGTATTTTATCTATTAAATCATCAATATCTTCATTAGTAAACTCACTCAATATACCAATTCGTAACATTTTATCAGTATATTTTCCTTGTCCTTTTGAAACAGATATATCATAACGATTATCTAAGAAATCCACTAAATCTGGAATATCGTAATTACTATTAGCAAGTACAGGAACTAAGACATTACCTTTTATGTTTTCATCTTTAATAAACAATTCAAAACCAATTTCTTGTACTTTACTTTCAATATATTTACGTAAATCACTTTTTTCTTTAATAATGTTATCTATTCCTTTTTCTAACAAGGAATTTAAAGCTATATCTAAAGCTAGTACTAAAGAAATACTTGGAGTATATGGATTTTGACCTTTTTTATAATATTCAATATATTTTTGATAATCCCAATAGTATTTAGGGATATTCGATAAACTTAATCTAGACTTAGCTTTTTCAGATAGAGCTACAAAAGCTAAACCTGGAGGTAATAGAAAACCTTTTTGACTTGATGCTAAGGCACAATCGACATGCCACTTATCAAAATAGAATGGATGATGTATCATGCCACTAATACAATCTGTAATAAGTAAGGCGCTGGTAGTATGTACAAATTCTCCTAATTTCTCAATATCATTTAGTACCCCTGTTGAGGTTTCATGGTAAGTTACAAAAACACCTTTGATATTAGGATATTTTTGGAATATATCTTTTACATCTTGTAAATTATAGGTTTTCCCCCATTCATAATCTAAAGAATGAACATTTAAACCATAGATTTTACATAATGCGATAAAACGCTCACCAAAAAATCCTGTATTAATTACTAAAACCTCATCACCTTGGGAAAATAAATTAATGACACTAGATTCCATAGCACCAGTACCAGATGAAGTTAATATTAAGACATCTTCATTGGTAACAAAGATTTTTTGCAGTTTTTCAGTAACCCTAAATAAAATATTTTTATAATCATTCATTCTATGATGTATGATATCTTTCGATAATTGAATGCGAATATACTGTGGTATATTACCTGGTCCTGGAGTAAATAGTTTCTTTGACATACTAACCACCTCTTAAAATGAAATATTAGAACAATCCCGTAGCATTTCCTTTTTCATCAATATCCATAGCCATTGCTGCAGGAACTTTAGGCAATCCAGGCATCGTTAATACCGTACCTGTTAAAGCAACTAGGAAGCCTGCACCAATTGAAGGTCTAAATTCTCTAACGGTAATATGGTAATTACGAGGTCTACCAAATTTTTTCGGATCATCACTTAATGAGTTTTGTGTTTTTGCCATACAGATAGGTAATTTACCCCATCCTAATGCTTCATACTCAGCCATTTGCTTTTTGGCTTCTGTTGTAAATTCTACACCATTAGCACCATAAACTTTTGTAGCGATAGTTTCGATTTTCTTTGTGATAGAATCATTTAAATCATATAAATAATCAAATTTGTTATCTGGATTATTATCAATGACTTCAATAACTCTTTTGGCAAGCTCTATTCCACCTTGACCACCGAATTCCCATACTTCTGACATTTCAATTGGATGATTATTTTCTTTACACCAATTTAAAAGAGCTTGGACTTCATCATTAGTATCAGCAACAAATTTATTTAAAGCAATAACATAAGGTAAATTATATTGCTTAATGGTATCAATATGTTTTTCCAAGTTTTCAATACCTTTTATAACTGCTTCCACATTTTCTTCTTTTAAATTTTGTTTATTTACACCACCATGCATTTTTAAAGCACGAATAGTAGCAACAATGACAACAGCACTTGGTTTAAGATTAGCAATTCGACATTTAATATCGAAGAATTTTTCTGCTCCTAAATCAGCACCGAATCCAGCTTCAGTCACAACATAATCAGCTAACTTTAATCCTAATTTCGTAGCGATAATAGAGTTACAACCATGAGCAATATTTGCAAAAGGTCCACCATGTACTAATACTGGGGTATTTTCCACTGTTTGGACTAAATTAGGTTTTATCGCATCTTTTAACAATAATGTTAAAGCACCTTCAACCTTTAAATCACCAACAGTAACAGGTTGTTTATCATAGTTATAACCAATAACAATCTTAGCTAAACGATTCTTTAAATCAGTTAAGTCTTTAGATAAACATAATACAGCCATTATTTCTGAAGCAACGGTGATATTAAAACCATCAGCTCGCATAATACCATTTACACTGCTTCCTCCACCAATTATTACTTCACGTAATGCCCGGTCATTGATATCAACACAACGTTTAAAAGTTATGTTCTTTGGATCAATACGTAATTCATTACCTTGATAAATGTGATTATCTATTAAAGCTGCTAATGTATTGTTAGCAGTAGTAATAGCATGTATGTCTCCTGTAAAATGTAAATTTAAGTCTTCCATAGGAACTACTTGGGCGTATCCTCCACCGGCTGCACCACCTTTTACTCCCATAACTGGTCCTAAAGATGGTTCTCTTAAAGCAATAATCGCTTTTTTATTTAATTTTGCAAAAGCTTCACCTAATCCTACGGTAGTAGTAGATTTACCTTCGCCTGCTGGAGTCGGAGTGATTGCTGTTACTAGTATGAGTTTTCCATCTTTTTTATCCTTCAACTTATTAAACAAATCAAGTGATAATTTTGCTTTGTATTTTCCGTATAGTTCAATATCATCATCACTTATCCCAAGACTTTCAGCAATTTTTTGAATAGGTTGTAATTTAGCTTCTTGAGCAATTTCTAAATCTGTTTTATACATTTTATCCCTCCTAATTTTTTAAAGGAACATTCTAAAGAGTGTTCCTCACATAAAAAGCAAAAATATTCCAATGGAAATATCCATTTCTATTTTAAAGCGTTATCATAATTTTTGCAAGTTGAATTTTTACAATATAGATAGAATTAGGAAAACATAACAACATTTTAGCTCTAAACCTTTACTACATCTATTATAATTATTATAATAAATATAAAATGATGGGAGGATTAGATGAATACCAATAAAATAACATATTCGGGATTTCTTATTGCACTAGGAGTATTATTACCAATTATTTTCCATTTTATACCAGGAAATATAGGACCAATATTGTTACCTATTCATTATGCATCATTTTTAGCAGGTGGTTTTTTTGGACCATATATCGGCATGCTAGTTGGTTTATTAACACCAATAATAAGTATTTTTCTTACAGGTATGCCCAATTTCCCAGTTATTATCTATATAACTTTTGAGACCATAATGTACGGTTTAATATTTGGCTATATATATTATAAGAAACACCTAAATATTTATCTTGCTTTGATTACTGCGATGCTCATAGGAAGAATAGTTAATATCTTGGGAAATTATCTTGTTTCAGAAATTATTTTTTATGACATTGCTAAACCTTTTATTTTTATAAATATTCTAAATAACCTTACCTTAGGACTAATAGGAGCAATTATGCAAATTATTATTATACCACTCGTTATTAATAGAGTTAATATAAGTTTAGCAAATATCAATATTTTTAAGAAGGAAAAATAAATGTTAGAATATCTTAAACCTGATAAAACTTGTATCCTTATAAATAATAATGAAATTATCTTTTCATCAAAAGAAAATGGTATTATACCATTAGTTAAATATATTTATTATAATGGTCTACCTAAAACCAATACGATTCTAATTGATAAAGTTATTGGTATGGCCATTGCTAATGTAGTTGTTTTTAGTCAAATTACAACGGTCTTTACTAATATTATCTCTAAACCCGCTTTAGACTTCCTAATTAAGCATGGAGTTGATGTCCATTACACTATTTTAGTAGAAAATATCCTTAGATATGATAAAACCGATATCTGTCCCATAGAAAAAAGGGTTTTAACCCTTAATAATCCTAATGAAGTAGTAGAATTATTGTATCAAATAGTAATTAAGTAAAAAAGTTATCCACAAATTGTGGATAACTTTTATTATTTAAAATAGTTCTTTTAATATAATCGTTTGTTCTCTATCCGGACCAACAGATATTAAGACTATGTCTGTTTTTGTTAAATCAGCAATTTTTTGAATATAATTTTGCGCATTGATAGGTAAATCACCAAAATTTCTTATATTATTAATATTCTCATTCCAGCCTGGCATTTCTATATAAATCGGTTTACACTGAGCAAATTCATTTATTGTCGCAGGTACATAATCAATGACTTTACCATCCAAATCATACGCTACACAAATCTTTACTTTCTCCAAACCAGTTAAAACATCTAAAAGATTTATTGATAAACCAGTTAACCCACTAACTCTTTTCGTATGTCTTACAATTACACTATCAAACCAACCCACTCTTCGTGGTCTTCCAGTTACTGTGCCATACTCTTTACCTTTTTCTCTTATATAATCACCTATAGAATCAAATAACTCAGTTGGAAAAGGTCCTTCACCAACTCGAGTGGAATAAGCCTTGACAACACCAATGATTTCATCAATTAATGTTGGTCCAATTCCACTTCCTGTACATGCAGCTCCAGCACTAGGATTTGATGAAGTTACATATGGATACGTACCATGGTCAACATCAAGCATTACACCTTGAGCACCTTCAAATAGTACCTTTTTCCCTTGTTCTATGTCTTCATTTAATTCATATGCTGTATCAGTAACAAATTGCTTTAATTGCTTGGCATAATTAGAATATTCATTATATATTAAGTCAAAATCAAATTGTGGTTTATGGTATAAAGCAAATATTTTGTTTTTTTCTTCGATTTGATAGAATAGTTTATCTCTAAATTCTACCTCATCAATAAAATCCCCCATCCTAATTCCTGAGCGTGAATATTTATCTATATAAGCTGGACCAATTCCTTTTTTGGTTGTACCTACTTTTTTACTGCCTTTTAAATCTTCCTGTAATTCATCTAGGGCCATATGATAAGGAAGAATTACATGAGCACGATTGGAAATCCTTATAGATTTTGTATTAATATTATGACTATTTAGATAATTTATTTCCTCAATCAAGGCTTTAGGATTTATGACCATACCATTACCTAAAATTACTTTTTCCGCTTGAAAGATACCAGAAGGTATTAAATTGAGTTTAAATTTTTGATTATTAAAAGCGACAGTATGACCAGCATTATTCCCACCTTGATAACGAACAACAACATTTGCTTTCGCTGATAAATACTCCGTTATCTTCCCTTTTCCTTCATCTCCCCATTGTGTTCCCACAACTATAACAGTTTTTGCCATAAAAGCCTCCATTATTTATTTAATTTATTAATGATATTCCGTGCAATCCAAACACCACTAGCACCAGCTTGAGCTAATCCCCTAGTTATACCTGCTCCATCTCCGCCAACATATAGACCCTTTATCTTTGTTTCAAAATATTCATTAACTTCTGGACGAGCAGAATAAAACTTTGCCTCAACCCCATAAAATAAAGTGTGTTCTGAGGCTATACCTGGTGTAATATAATTTAAGGCTTCAGTCATCTCAATTAACGATTTCATTGTTTTATATGGTAATACTAATCCCAGATCCCCTGGTATGGCTTCTTGTAAAGTAGGAGTTACGAAACCTTCTTTAAGTCGCTTTTCAGTTGTTCTTCGTCCTTGTAATATATCGCCATACTTTTGGACAATAATGGTACCATTAGACAACATATTAGCTAGTTTTGAAACTTCATGTGCATACTCATTAGGTTTATCAAAAGGATGATCAAAGGTATGTGATACTAATAAAGCAAAATTAGTGTTTTCACTACCTAATTTAGGATCCTTATAAGCATGTCCATTCGCTAACATTGTTCCTGAATGATTTTCAATAACCACATGTCCCGAAGGATTAGAACAGAATGTTCTAACTGTTGTTCCGACACTTGTCCGAAAAATAAATTTTCCTTCATATAGATGTTGGTTTATTTCATCCATGATTATATTATTAGTTTCCACACGTACACCAATATCTACTTGATTATTATTCATTCTAATTTGATATTTGTTCATCATTTTAGTTAACCAACTAGCACCATCACGACCAGGAACAACAACTACATTATCAGCATAAATTATAGATTCATTTTTTAAGACTACACCTTTTATTTTATTTTGATCCGTAATTAAATCGATTACTTCTGATTTAAATAAAAAGTCGATTCTATTTTTTAAATCCTCATAAATTTTCGCCATTATTTCAAAGTTTTGTTCCGTACCTAAATGTCTTAGTTTAGCTCTTAAAAGTTTTAATCCTACAGCATATCCCTTTTTTTCAATCTTTTTTACTTCATCGGTATATGGATCAGTTATTTGCCCAGTAGCACCATATTCTAAATTAATATTATCCACATAATCAATTAATTCTTCAACAATTTGGCTTGGTAAGTAGTCAGTCATCCAGCCACCGAATTCACTAGTAATATTAAACTTACCATCTGAGAAAGCTCCAGCTCCACCAAATCCGTTTGTTATGGCACAAGCAGGATAGCAACTAGATATACCTTCACGATTTATTGGGCATTTATCAATTTTCTTCTCCAAAATTGGACACTTTCGATGATAAATATCATTACCCTTATCAATTAAAAGTACTCTTAAATCTGGTTTTTTCTGTACAAGTTCATAGCATGTATAGATACCTGCAGGACCAGCTCCTACGACAATAACATCATAGTTCATTATTGTGCCTCCCAATTATAAAGTGCACCTATAGGTGCACATTTTTATAATAACATTTCCCACTTTTATTATAACGAAAGATAATCTTATTTTAAAGTGTTTTTGCTTAAATTAACCTAAAGCCACATCTAAGGTCATCATAACCGCAAAGCCCATAATGGCACCAAGGGTTGCAATTTTAGCTTCCTTATTGGATTTTGATTCTGGAATTAGCTCTTCTACAACAACATAAATCATTGCCCCCGCAGCAAATGATAAGGCATAAGGGAGAATATTTTTCATAGTAATAACTAATAATGCACCAATTATCCCAGAAATTGGTTCAACTATACCTGATAATTGCCCATACCAAAAACTTTTCCTTCTTGACATTCCATCTCTTCTTAAAGGTATACTAACAGCTGCCCCCTCAGGAAAGTTTTGTAATCCAATTCCAATTACTAGAGCTATGGCTGAATACAATGTTGCTCCATCTAAACCTAATTTAACTGCACCAAATGCTACCCCAACAGCTAAACCTTCAGGAATGTTATGTAGGGTAATAGCTAATACTAGTAAGACACTTCTTTGCCAGCTGGTCTTAACTCCTTCTTTCTGTTTTAGTTCATTATCAGCATGTAGATGTGGTAAAAAAATATCAATTACCAACAGAAAACCAGCTCCGAGTAGAAAACCAATTAAGGCTGGTAAAAAGGCAATATTCCCATTTGCTTCAGCTATTTCAATGGCGGGGAGTAATAATGACCAAAACGAAGCTGCTATCATGACTCCAGCACCAAAACCTAACATCATATCTAATATTTCTTTTTTAACATTTTTGAAAAAGAAAACTAAAGATGCTCCACTTGCGGTTAATAAATATGTAAATAATGTTCCAAACAGTGCTAGGATAGGTGCACTGAGATTATTTAACCATTCCACATTTATCACTCCATTATTATTATATCTGTTAGTGATTAATTGGTTATGAGTGATTGTGAAATAGGCTTTCTACTAGATAATGTCTTGGGCTTTATTCCCACATCCAAAAATCTCAATCTTTTCTTTAACTACTTCAATAATGGCATTGGCACTTACGCCAATAATTTTTCGTGGATCATAAACCTTTTTATCATCTTCAAGAAGTTTACGTAAGGTATTAGTAAAAGCTATTTGATTTTCGGTATTAACATTTATTTTACATGTACCACAACTTATGGCCTTTTTAATTTGTTCATCAGGAATCCCTGTACCTCCGTGTAAAACTAAAGGAATATTGGTCGCTTTTTTAATAGCTTCCATTTCTATAAAACCAAGTTTTGGTTCTCCGATATAAGGACCATGTACTGAACCTAAAGCTGGTGCTAAGCAATCAATATTTGTTTCATTTACTAAGAGTACACATTCCTTTAAATCAGCATATTTTATACCACCAATAATTCCATCTTCATTACCACCAACTGTACCAATCTCAGCTTCAACAGTTACTCCTCGAGAATGAGCATATTCTACTACTTTTTTGGTTTCTCTGATATTATCATCAATTGGATGATGTGAACCATCATACATCACAGAAGTGAATCCGCAATCAATAGCATTTTTGACCTTTTCAAAGGTTGTTCCATGATCTAAATGAAGTGAAACTGGAATAGTAATTTGTAAATCAATAATTAACCCTTTCACCATATTTACAATAGTTAAAAATCCGCCCATGTACTTAGCAGCACCTTCTGATACTCCTAGAATTACGGGAGCCTTTTTCGCTTCAGCTGCTAATAGAATTGCTTTTGTCCATTCTAAATTATTAATATTAAATTGCCCCACAGCATATTTACCATCTTTTGCTTTTTGTAACATTATTTTCATATTTACTAATGACATATAATATACTCCTTACTTCTTGTTTATCTTTTTTATAGCACTAGCTATAAACTCGCTAAATAATGGGTGAGGTCTATTAGGACGAGATATAAACTCTGGATGAAACTGACATGCAATAAAGAATGGATGATTATCTAATTCAATAATTTCTACTAAATTCGTATGAGGATTAATCCCTGAAAATATCATTCCCTTTTCTTCTAAAATTATTTTATATTGATTGTTGAATCCATAACGATGACGATGTCTTTCTTTAATATATTGTTTTTGATAAGCATTATAAGCTAATGTATTCTCTTTTATTTCACACTCCTGTAATCCTAGTCTTAAACTATCTTGATTAGGTAAATGTTCAATAATAGGATGCGGAGTATTTGGCTCAAATTCTGTAGAAGTAGCTTGACTTAGATTTGCGACATTACGAGCATATTCAATAATTGCTAATTGCATACCTAAGCAAATTCCCAAGAAAGGTATTCTATTTTCTCGAGCATACTTAATAGCTTTAATCTTTCCATTAATAGCTCTTATTCCAAATCCTCCAGGAACCAAAATACCATCGACATCACCTAAAAATTCTGTAATATTATCGTCATCTAAAACTTCAGCATCAATCCATTTAATATTTACATTAGCTCGATAGTGAGCTCCAGCATGTTTAAGAGATTCACTTACTGATAAATAGGCATCTTTTAACTGTACGTATTTACCTACCAAAGCAATGGTAACTTCTTTATCTGAATTTTTAATATTTTGAATAAGTTTAGACCATTGAGAAAGATCAATCTCTTTAGTTTCTAATTGTAAATGTTTACACACATATTGATCTAAACCTTGATTATGTAAACTTAAAACCACTTCATAAAGGATTTCCTCATCTCTTGATTCAATAACAGCTTCCTTATCAACATCACAAAATAAAGCTATCTTATCTTTTACATCCTCATTAATTGGTACTTCTGTTCTTAAAACAATAATATCAGGATTAATTCCTAACGATCTTAATTCTTTAACACTGTGTTGTGTAGGTTTAGTTTTAATTTCACCTGCAACTCGTAAATAGGGTACTAGGGTATTATGGATATAACAAGTATTATGAAAGCCTATATCTCTTCGCATTTGTCGAGCAGCTTCTAAAAAAGGTAAAGACTCTATATCTCCAACTGTTCCACCAATTTCGGTAATTACAACATCAGCTTGACTATCCTTGGCTACTTGTAATAATTTATCTTTTATTTCATTGGTGATATGGGGTATTACTTGTACTGTTCGGCCTAAATATTCACCGTTTCTCTCTTTATTTATGACAGCCTGATAAATTTTTCCAGTTGTAATATTAGCATCTTTAGTTAAACTTTCATCAATAAAACGTTCATAATGACCTAAATCTAAATCCGTTTCTGCACCATCGTCAGTTACAAAAACTTCACCATGTTGATATGGACTCATGGTTCCTGGATCAATGTTAATATAAGGATCAAATTTTTGCATAAAAACTTTTAAGCCACGGTCCTTTAATAACCTTCCTAATGATGCTGCGGTAATTCCTTTACCAAGCGATGAAACTACTCCTCCTGTCACAAATATAAACTTCGTCATGGTTACACCTCCGATAATATTACATTTATTAATTTTGGTAATTTTCAAAAAAAAATGCTTTCCTTTTAAGGAAAGCAATATTTTAGAGTGCCCTTAATAATATTATCAGAAATGATAGTTAAACACAACTTATTTTTTAAAAATTATGTCAAATCATCTTCATCATCATCATAATCTTCTTCATAATCATCATCGATATCATCATCATCGAAATCTTCTTCTTCTTCCTCATCTTCCATTTCTTCATCATCGATATCAGCTAAATCATCTTCATCATCTTCGTAGACAAATTGATTTTCGTAGACTTCAAATTTTTGTCTTGTTTTTAAATCCCATTTATCACCACTAACATTCACAAATTTTCCACTAAGAGTTAAGTCAGCATAAAAACGAGTAATTTTTTGTCTTAATTCTTCTTCTGACATCCCCATTAATTCACTAACTTCTTGTGCTATTTTGCGAAATGATTGTGGTGTTTTTTTTCTTTGCATTAACTGTTCTGCTACTTCTAACATAGACATATTAGAGTAATTGTAAGTCATAATAAGTCCTCCTATTTTCAATTTACATATTTTCCGGTGCACTAACACCTATTAAATTCAATGCGTTTCTTAAAGTAATTTGCGTAGCTTTAACAAACGCTAACATTTGTTCTGTTTTCTCAATATCCTCTTCATTAATAACCTTTTCAGCATTATAAAAACTATGAAAAGCTTGTGCTAAATCATTTATGTAATTTACTATAAAATGAGGAGCTCTTTTTAAAGCACTTTGCGCAACTACCATAGGGAAATCAATAAGTTCTTTCAAAACATTTATAGCCTTTTCCCCA
This sequence comes from Haloplasmataceae bacterium, assembly GCA_036562215.1. GTDB lineage: Bacteria > Bacillota_I > Bacilli_A > Haloplasmatales > Haloplasmataceae > CALFRW01. The sequence goes on from DATCKO010000153.1 coordinate 19,412, forward strand.
GTTATATGTGAATAAATATCTTCTCTAGCAATATTTAATTTTTTTTCTTGAGCTTGTTTCATAATACTACAGATTCGCGCATGAGCATATTGGGCATAGAATACTGGGTTTTCATTAGATTTTTTAGTAGCTAAATCGATATCAAAGTCCATTTGTGAATCTCCACTTCGCATCGCAAAGAAATAACGCGTAGCATCTACTCCTACTTCTTCAATTAAATCACGAATAGTAATAGCTTTTCCAGAACGTTTAGACATTTTATATTCTTGATTATCTTTAATCAAACGAACCATTTGTATTATTAATACTTCTAATTTTTCAATATCACCTGATAAACAGGCAATACTTGCTTTTAATCGTGGAACATAACCATGATGATCTGCGCCTAAAATATCAATCAATTTGTCATATCCACGTTCTAACTTATCAATATGATATGCGATATCAGGAGTTAGATATGTCAAAGTATTGTCACTTTTTCGTAAAACACGATCTTTATCATCACCAAAAGCAGTTGATCTAAACCAAGTCGCTCCATCTTGAACATAAACATAACCGGTTTTATTTAATTTATTAATGGCTTCATCTACCTTATTATCGTCATATAAACTTTGCTCACTAGTCCAAATATCAAAATGAACATTAAAATCCTCTAAATCTCTTTTAATTTTGTTTAGTTCATACTTTTTCGCAAATTCACGAAATATCTGATAGCGTTCATTTGATTCTTCTAAATATTTATCTCCATATAAGGCAACTAATTCTTTGGCAATGTCAATAATATCATGTCCATAATAGCCATCTTCTGGCATAGTCACATTTTTCCCCAATAATTCTTCATATCTACATATGGTTGATAAGGTAAGATTATGAATTTGTTTACCAGCATCATTAATATAATACTCTCTTGTTACATTATATCCTGCTTTTTCTAATATCCGACATAATGAATCACCAATAACAGCACCCCTAGCATGTCCTAGGTGCAAATCTCCTGTTGGATTTGCTGACACAAACTCCACATTTACTTTTATATTTTTACCTATATCTGATTTTCCGTATTCTTCATCAAGCGAAATTATTTCATTAATAATTTTAGTGATAAATGATGTTTCAATAAAGAAATTAATAAACCCTGGACCAGCTACTTCCACCTTTTCTACATTATATTCTTTATGATTAAATCTGTCGACTATTTCTTGGGCTATTTGTTTTGGTGATTTTCGAAAAGTTTTTGCTAGTTGCATCGCACAATTAGTAGAAAAATCTCCATTAGCTTTATCTTTTGGTTCTTCTAAAATAACATCATAATCTTCACAGCCCATTTCCCTAATAATATCTTTCAAATGGGCCTTAATATCTTCTTGCAACTTGATTACCTTATTCATTTTGTCAACTCCTTGTATACTCACATTCATTTGATAATTACTAATAATAGTATTATCAAGTATTATATCATAATTTAGGTAAATGTTATCATCTGTATAACAATATTTATTAGTATAAGCAGTTATTTCAGATGATATATACTCATTTTTAAAAAAGCCACTGGTGTATTCATTTTCAATAAATTTTTGTCTCATCTTCACAAAACCACTTCGCACAACTACTATCTCTTTATTATCACAGATTAAAGTTAATTGATTATAATCTGGAGAGTTCATTATGGGTTCTTTACACCTGATAAAGGTTTTTTGATTATGCAAATACCGTGTACCTTCCTCATAAAACTGAATTTCCATTTTTTGACCTTGATTATTTATGACCATTTTGAAGTTAACATTTATTCTTTCCTTCATAAACATCACACTCATGAATCTTAATAAATATAAATTATATTGATTATTCAAAAAAAAGCAATATATTTTTAATAATATAACTATTATTATCGCTATTTTTCTTTTTATACATTAAAAACCGCAGATAAATCTGCGATTATAAAATAGCTTTATATAGTCTAGCATAATACCCATTACTATTTATTAAATCTTCGTGTTTTCCTCTTTCTTCAATACCATTTTCATTTAAAACTATTATCTCGTCAACATTCTTCAAAGTAGATAAGCGATGAGCAATAATTATACTTGTTCGGCCTTCTGCAAGACTTTCTAAGGCCTCTTGAACTAAACGTTCAGTTATATTATCTAAAGCTGAAGTTGCTTCATCTAGTATTAGAATTGGGGGATTTTTTAAGAACACTCGAGCAATTGCGATCCTTTGCTTTTGTCCTCCTGATAGTTTAACTCCTCTTTCACCGGTCAAAGTGTCATATCCTTTTTCTAAACTCATGATAAAGTCATGAATACGAGCTTTTTTGGCAGCTTCTATTACTTCTTCCATGGTTGCATCCGGTTTTCCATAGAGAATATTATCTAATATTGTCCCATAGAAAATATAAACATCTTGTTGAACATGCCCTATAGCTTTCCTTAAAGTATGTAAATCGTATTTTTTGATATTTACACCATCAATTAGTATTTCTCCTTCAGTTACGTCATAGAAGCGTGGGATCAACTGTGATATCGTGGTTTTACCTACTCCAGTTTCACCAACTAAACCAATACTTTGACCCTTTTTTATGGAAAAACTTAAGTTTTGAAATACGAAGTTCTCATTTTTATCGTAGCGAAAACTCACATTTCTAAATTCAATATTACCTTGAGGATTGGTTAAATATATTGGATTAATAGGGTTTTTTATCTTAGGTTCTATTTTCATAATTTCATAAAATCTTTCAATTCCCGCAATTCCTGTCTGGATTTGTTGAATGGAGTTAATAATACGTCTAATAGGCTGAATAGTATAATTAATATATAAAATTGATGAAAATAATACTCCCTCAGAAATATTATCACTATATAATAGATAACCAGCAATTAATAAAATGGCTAAATTAAAAACATTTATTATAAAATCTGTTCCAGTCGAAAAGATGGTCATCGCTTTATATGCTCCGCCCCAACTATCACGATATTTTGCGTTATTTCTACTAAATTTTTGGTACTCATAATCTTCATTAGTAAATGATTGAGATAATCTAATACCACCAATTGAGCTTTCAATTTGCGAATTTATTTCTGCATGTTCTTTACGTACTTCTCGGAAACCTTCTAACATTGCTTTTCGACGGGCTACCGAAAAAATTAATAGAATAATCACAAATATTAAGGCTGATAAAAACAAACGATAATCGTATGTTAACAAAATACCTAACGAACCACCAAGCATTAAAACAGAGATAAAGATATCTTCAGGCACATGGTGACTCATCTCCGCGATATCTCTTAAATCAGCAACTAATCGATTCATTATCATACCGGTTTTATTTTCATCAAAATAAGTAAAATTCAAGGTTTCAATTTTCTGAAATAAGTCACTACGCATATCATGTTCAATTCTTGTTCCCATAATATGTCCCCAATAGTTCACTATTACTTCTAAGAAAATCTTAAAAATATAAAGACCTAATAATACAGCTGCTACTGTAAGCATAAGAGACATTTTTTTATTAGGAATATAATCATCGATGAATAAACCAGTGACTAAAGGGAATAGTAAGTCGAGTCCAGCTATTATTAACGCTGCAATCATGTCAATAATAAATAAACCTATGTGTTTTTTATAATAGCTAATAAATTTTTTAAACATATATCCTCCTAAAACACAAAAGACAAGTATAACTTGCCTTAAATATCACTATCACTAATAACCTTCTTGAGTTTTCTTTCAAACTCTGACCTTGGCATTAATACACTTCTACCACATTTTAAGCATTTTATTCTAATATCGGCTCCCATACGAATAATCTGCCATTTATTTTCACCACAAGGATGAGCTTTTTTCATCGTGACGATATCATTAAGTTGAAAAACTTTAGTCTGCATTTTTCCTCCTTGTTAGTCAATAAGATTAACAATATCATCTAGATTAAGAATTTTTAATATCCGGTTTAAATCTTCATTACTCACATAATCAATGACGATTTTACCACCATGCTCTTTATTAACAATTTTAGTTTGAGTACCTAGTTTTAAGGTTATTTGCTCTTCCAAATAATCTAAATTGGTGTCTCTTTCTATTTTTTTTGATTCTTTAATTATAGAAGTAACAACTTCTTCTGATTTTATAAGTTGTTCAAGAGAGCGAACAGATAAATTTTCCTTTTTAATTTTATCAGCTAATTCGATAATGCGTTTCTTATCATCAAGACCAGCTAAAATTTTCGCATGACCAAACTCGATTTCTCCTTCGTTTAACATATTTTGAACTGGTTCTGGTAAATTCAAGACACGAAGTACATTAGTAATATGGCTTCTACTTTTTCCAAGACGTATTGCTACTTCTTGTTGGGTCAAATTATATTGCTCTATAAGCATTTTATATGCAAATGCTTCTTCTATAACAGTTAAATTCTCTCTTTGGAGATTTTCTAATAAGGCTACTTCAGCCATTACTTGTGGATTAATATCTCTTATGATAGCAGGAATTGTTTCTTTTCCTAATTTCATTGAAGCCTTAAATCTTCTTTCACCAGCTACTATGTAATAACCAATACCATCATTAATCTTCGTAACAATAATTGGTTGTAAAACACCATGCTCTTTAATGGAGTTAGCTAATTCTTCTATTTTTTCATCATCAAATTTTTTCCGAGGTTGAAAAGGATTTTTCTTTAATTCTGTTAATCTAATTTCCACAATTTGCTCATTATCTTGTTTTGTTTCATCAAAATTTAAATTGTTTTTGAATAAAGCATCAAGACCCTTACCTAATCTACTAGACATTGTTTTTCTTCACTTCCTCTGCTAAATCCAAATAGACTTTAGCACCTTTAGATGTTGGAGCATAATCAATAATTGGCAATCCATGTGATGGTGATTCAGCTAGATGAACATTGCGGGGAATAATTGTTGAATAAACCTTTTCTCTAAAGAAAGTCTTAACTTCTTTAGTAACCTCAATTCCCAAATTAGTTCTAGCATCGAACATCGTTAATAATACGCCTTCTAATGCTAAATTACTATTTAAATATTTTTGTGTTATTCTAATTGTATTCAATAATTGCGTTAACCCTTCAAGGGCATAATATTCACATTGTACAGTAATAATAACAGAATCAGCTGCAGTTAAAGCATTAATAGTTAATAACCCCAAAGAAGGTGGACAATCAATAATAATATAATCATATTTTTCTTTATATTTTCTTATCGCATTGCTTAAACGGTATTCTCGATGTTGTGTTCCAACTAATTGTACTTCAGCACCAGCTAAATCCATTGTAGATGGAATAATATCGAGATTATTAAGACGCGTTTTAATTATTATATCATCAGCATTAACTTGATCAATTAAAATATCATATATACTTTTCTTTAAATCGCCTCGATTGATACCTATTCCTGTCGTAGCATTACCTTGAGGGTCAATATCAATTATCAATACCTTGTCTCCTAAGCGATTTAGACTAGCGGCTAGATTTATACTTGTAGTGGTTTTTCCCACGCCACCTTTTTGATTAGCAATCGCAATTATCTTTCCCATAATTGATCTCCTTGTCAAAAATTTATATTAATATTTTACCATATTAATATAAGAAAAGATAGTACAAAACAAAAAAAGTTTTCCACCAACTGTGGAAAACTTTCGTTTTCTGTTGAATATTATTTAGTCTTTGGAATCTTAATTTGATATATGAAGTATTCTTCGTCCTCTATTTGATTAGTCTCTAATTCTAATCCAGATTGCTCTTTAACCATAAAAATGGCATGATTAATTGTATTTATCGCAATTCGGGCATCTTTTGATATTTTACTAATAATTTTACCTTTTGGTTTATCATCTTTATTTAGTAATTTATTAATATAATTTTCTGTTTCTTTAACGGTCATTTCTTTTTCAATAATTCTTTGTAATACTTTTAGTTGTGTGGCATCATCTTTAAGAACTAATAAGGCTCGAGCATGTCTTTCGGTTATTAATCTATTTAGTATCGCGTTTTGTACTTCATCAGGTAAATTTAAAAGACGTACCTTATTAGCAATCGTTGATTGTGATTTACCAATTTTACTTGCTAATTCTTCTTGTTTTAAATTATTGATTTCCATTATCGCTTTAAATGCTTTAGCTTCTTCAATCGCGGTTAAATCTTCTCTTTGCAAGTTTTCAATCAATGATACACTAGCTGCTTCAAAATCATCGAGATTTTTAATTATGGCAGGTATAGTCTCCAAACCTAATAAAAGACAAGCACGATATCGCCTTTCGCCAGCGACTATTTCATATTGCTTATTTTCTTTCTGACGAAGAATAATTGGTTGTAATACTCCATGTGTTTTAATTGACTCTGATAACTCTTGAATTTTCTCATCATCAAAGATTGAACGAGGTTGACTGTCGTTAGCAACAATTTGTGATAACTTAATATGCTCTATTCTCTCTTTACTACTTGAAAAAAGATTCATATTCTCCTCTCCCCATCTAAATTAATTATTATTATCAAGATGTTCTAAATCATTATCGTTTTTTGTACTTGTTTCATATATTTCATTAAAAATATCTTCATTTAATAGGAAAAATTTTAAGATTTCTTTATCGAACATTTCTTTTGCTTCATTACTGCTTAAATAAGCAACAATCTGTTCATGGCTCAAATTATTGATATAAGGTTTCTCATTACGTAAATGCTCATAGAAAATCACAAAGCCAATAATTTTATCTTCTAATGACATATCAGGATTCATGAACATAAATTCATAATTTTTGATATAATCAACTTTATTTTCTGTTTGATTTTTATAAGTTGTCGACAATATAAAACTATAGAATTTTGTTAATTGGTAAGTTGACATAGTTTCAAAATGATTTAACTCTTTTTTCAATAGATAACTACCGAATTTTTTTCCTAAAATTCTTTGTGGATTTTTATACAATTGTAAATCAAAATAACGTTCTAACTTCTTTTGTAAATCATCTCTTATAAAAAAGGAATGGCTAAATAAATCTAAATATTTAAATAATCTTACTTTTGTATTTTCATTAACATAAGTATCAGTATAATTAACTAATACTCCCTTTTCTTCTAATAAGCGGTAAATGGTTTCATGATATTTTAGTTCCATTTCTTTTTGTATTTCTAATTTATTATATAAGTCATCTATCTCTTTTTCATTATAAAAAGTTCTTATTGTTTGTACAGTTAAAATTATTATTAAAATACCTTCGAGTAAATAGGAAAGTAAATATTTTGGATAATTAGGATAATTTACAGGTATAATAGCATCACGGTATTTAAAATTGATTATCGTACTAAAGATAAAAATTATAAAATAACCTAAACTGACAGCCTTTCTATCTTTAAAAACACTAATGATTGCTGTCGCAAGATAAATGAGCATATATGTTGCAGGATTTTGAACATTAATAAAAATGTTAATCATGACAACAATCGTACCAATAATTGATATATACATCGCAAGATATAATTGCTCATTACTATCTTTATTAATTAAAATAGCATAAGATATTAATAAATTCAAGGCAAAAACTGGGAATACAATGTGTAAAAAGTTTATGAACTTCATTTCATTAAAGATCAAAATTAATGTCGCAATAAAATTAGAAGCAAAGATAATAGTATTAACGAAAACAATTCTTGTTTTTAAATTGCGCATTTGCTTTTCATAAACTAATTCTTTATTTTCATACAAGTAAGACATGATACCACCACCTATATTTATTATTATAAAGGTTTGTTTTTTATTTGACTATAGTTTCGTGGATATTTGTTAGGAGTTTTATCATTTTTCATAAAAATGAATATATTTCTAATACCGCCTGAAAAAGGTAGATTAAACTCTTCCTTTTTGGACAACTTACAACCTAAAATATTAATTGCTTTATTAGCTTCTTGTAATTCTTCTTCACCACTTTGTCCTTTCATAGCGATAAAATGTCCTTTTTCTTTTACTAAAGGAATACATATTTCTGCTAAGATGTTTAGTTTAGCTACCGCTCTAGCCACAACAACATCAAAATATTCTCGTCTATGAGAAACATATTCCTCAGCTCGCATATGAAATGCATCTACATTCTTTAAATCTAATACTTTAAATAGGTGATGTAAGAAGGTAATTCTTTTGCCTAATGAATCAATAATCGTTACATTAATATCAGGTCTTACTATTTTTATGGGAATACTAGGAAATCCAGCACCTGAACCCACATCACATAACTTACAGCCATTTTCTAAATCATGATAAAATAATATAGAAAGCGAATCATAAAAGTGTTTTAAATAAACATCCTCTTTGTTCGTAATAGTGGTGAGATTAGTTATTTCATTATAACTAATCAAGGTTTCATAATAGAGACTAAATTGCTCTAATTGTCGCTCATTAAGAATTATTCCTTTATCTTGTAAGGCTTTTTTGAATTCATTTTCCTTCATAAACTTAATCTTCCTTATTATTCCGCTTATATGAATCAATATAAACCATTAATATCGCTATATCGCTTGGATTTACACCAGAAATTCTTCCGGCTTGTCCAATTGTTAATGGTCTAATCTGATTTAATTTTTGTCTAGCTTCAATTGCTAAGTTTGATATTTTATTATAATCAATATCGCTAGGAATTTTCTTTTCCTCTAACTTGCTTAGTTTTTCAACTTGTGAAGTCATTTTTCTGATATAACCATCATATTTTATTTGAATTTCTATTTGGTCAATTTCTTCTTTTGTTAAATTACTCTTTTCATTTAATAAGGCCATTATATGATTATAATTAATTTCCGGACGTTTTAACAAACTTAAGGCATTAACTCCATCTTTCAAAGTGCTAGAATTAATGGAATTTAAATACTCATTTACCTCTGTAGTAGGATTAATTTTTATATTAAACAAGCGTTCTTTTTCCCTTTCGATATTCAACATTTTTTGCTTAAATTTGGCATACCGTTCTTCATCAATTAAGCCTAATTGATATCCATATTCCCGTAAACGAATATCTGCATTATCATGTCTTAGTAAAAGACGGTATTCCGCTCTTGATGTAAGTAGACGATAAGGTTCACTAGTACCTTTGGTTACTAAGTCATCAATCATTACACCAATATACGCTTCATTACGCTTTAAGATAAATGGTTCTTTCCCTTGTAGTTTTAAGGCAGCATTTATACCAGCCATCAGTCCTTGACCTGCAGCTTCTTCATACCCACTTGTACCATTAACTTGACCAGCAAAATATAAACCTTTAATTAATTTTGATTCTAGTGTTGGCCATAATTGTCTAGGGTCTATCGCATCATAATCGATGGCATAGGCATATCGGACGATTTGACAATTTTCTAATCCCGGTATAGTATGAATCATTTCTTCTTGTACTTCTCTAGGTAAACTTGTCGAAAAACCTTGAACATAGATTTCTGGTATATAAACACTTTCTGGTTCTAGAAAAATCTGATGACGTTCTTTATCTGCAAATCGCACCATCTTATCCTCAATGGATGGACAATATCTTGGACCTCTACTATCCAAATTTTTAATCGCTCCATACATTGATGATTTTTCTAAATTAGCCATAATAATTCTTTTGGTTTCATCGGTTGTATAAGTTAAGTAACATGGAATTTGCTTATCTAGAGGTTTAAACTCTGTCGTATCATAACTAAAGGCTAAATACTCCATATCACCGGGTTGAATTATCGTTTTACTATAATCAATACTATCTATTGCTACTCTTGGTGGTGTACCTGTTTTTAAGCGCATTGTTTTAAAGCCTAATTTTCGTAAATTATCTGATAAATTTCGAGATGGTTTTTCATTATCAGGACCACTTTCCCAAGTTTCACTACTTATCATAATACGAGCTTTTAAATAGGTACCTGCAGTCAAGATAACAATTTTCGCAAAGTATTTTTCCTCGTTCTCTAAAACTATTCCTTTAATTTCATTATTTTCAACTATTAAATCATCAACCATTTCTTCAATAATGGTTAAATTTTTTTGCTTAAATAAAGTGTGTTGCATATTTTTTGGATAATCTACTTTATCTGCTTGTGCTCTTAACGCTTGAACCCCAGGACCTTTACCAGTATTTAATAAACGCATTTGAATCTGGGATTTATCAGCATTCCTACCCATTTCGCCACCTAAAGCATCAATTTCTCTTACCACAATTCCCTTTGCTGGTCCTCCTATAGATGGATTACATGGCATATGGGCTATTCGGGAGATTTTAGCGGTTACTAACATAGTATTAAAACCCATTCTTGCTGCAGCTAATGCTGCTTCACATCCTGCGTGTCCTCCTCCAATTACAATGATGTCTAACATGTATAAGGCATCTCCTTTATATAGCAATTTAATTATACATACAATATTATTCTACCATAACTTACATAATTTTATCACGACTTATTATTAAAGTAAAATATGTTAATAAAGGATTTTTGCTTACTTATTTACAAGGAACTTGCATTATATGATAATAGTGTTATAATGATTAAAAATTCCATTCTTATATAAGAAAGATATATTTTCTTATAATTTATCAGTAAATTGTGTAAAAATAATTATATATATCTAATTTGGAGGAAAAGATGAGAATAATAATTGTTGGTGTGGGAAAAATAGGTCTTACAATTACCGAAATGCTATCACACGAAGAACATGATATTACCATAATTGATACTAATCAAGCCATTGTTCAGAACGTCATAGATACTTACGATGTAAAAGGAGTAGTTGGAAATGGTGCAAGTAATGAAGTATTAATGAACGCTCTAGCACAAAAATCCGACATCCTTATTGCTTCGACTTCTAGTGATGAAATTAATATTCTAAGTTGTTTAGTAAGCAGAAAATTCGGAGTTAAATATACAATAGCTAGAGTTCGAAATCCTGAATATTCTAGCCAAATTGATTTTTTTCACAAGGTGTTAGGAATTAGTTTAATTGTCAATCCAGAACTTGAAACAGCTTATGAAATTTATCGAATACTCCGTTTTCCACAAGCCTTAAAAATTGATAGTTTTGCCAACGGAAGAGTAGAAATTGCGGAAATGATTGTAAAAAACAACTCTCCATTAGTTGGTAAATCACTTAGTGAAATACGTAAAGAGTTAGATGTTAATGTATTAATATGTATTGTCGAAAGAAACCAAAGGACTTACATTCCTGATGGAAATTTTATTCTACAAGCTAATGATAGAATCTATGTGAACGCTGAAAATTATGAAGTTAACCGGTTTTTTAAAAAAGCTGGTAGTGTGATGAGTAAAGTAAAAACAGTTATGATAATAGGTGGTAGTAGAATTGCATATTATCTAGCTAAACGATTAGTTAAATCGAAAATTATGGTCAAAATTATTGAAATAGAGAAAAAAAGATGTGAAGAGTTTTGTAAGCTTTTACCAGAAGTTGATATTATTTGTGGTGAGGGAAGCGATCAAGCACTATTATTTGAAGAAGGTATTGAAAACGTTGATGCTTTAGTTACTTTAACTGGATATGATGAAGACAATATAATTATTTCTTTATTTGCTCAAACCATAAAGGTTCCAAAGATCATCACCAAAGTTAATCGATATAATTTATCTAGTATATTAAAGAAAATTAATTTAGATTCCATTATTACACCAAAAGAAGTTATAGCCAATCAAATTATTCGCTATATCAGGTCATTAGAAAATACAATTGAAAGTGAAGTACGAACACTCTATAAACTTGCTAATAATCAAGTGGAGGCATCAGAATTTTATATATCAGAACCAACTAAGTTTACTGGAATCCCATTAAAAGACTTAAAATTAAAACCTAATACCTTAATCGCTAGTATCATAAGAGGCAATCAAGTCATTATTCCAAGTGGTCAAGATTATATGCTACCAAATGATAGTGTCATTGTGGTTACTAATAATAATTATATTCATAATTTAGAGGATATCATTCTATAATGAATTATCGTATTGTCCTACAGACCCTTGGAAAAATTCTTATACTTGAAGCAATTTTATTAATCGTTCCCTTAATTGTCTCTTTCATTTATCATGAAAAACATCTTTATTTACCTTTTATTATTACGATTTTTGTAACTGCTGTTATTGGTCTTTTACTTGTTTTTTTACTAAAAAAACCTAATAAAATGATCTTTGCTAAAGAAGGATTTGCAATTGTAAGTCTTAGTTGGATATTAATCAGTCTTTTTGGTTGTTTACCATTTATATTTAGCAAAGAAATACCAAATTTCTTTAATGCTTTCTTTGAAACAGTTTCAGGTTTTTCTACCACTGGAGCATCAATTCTTAATAATGTTGAAGATTTAAGTAGAGGATTATTATTTTGGCGTAGTTTTACCATTTGGATAGGGGGTATGGGGATATTAGTATTTGTTCTAGCATTCCTACCTAATATAAATGAACGAAGTATGTATATACTTAAAGCCGAAAGCCCTGGACCTAAAATTGGTAAATTAGTTTCTAAAACAAAAATAACTGCCCGCATTTTATATGGTATTTATATAACCCTATCCATTACTTTAATCATTTTATTAAGTATAGGTGATATGCCCTTATTTGATAGTGTTATTCACGGTTTATCCACAGCTGGTACGGGTGGCTTTAGTATGAAAAATAATAGTATTGGGGCTTACAATAGTCTATATTCTGAAATAGTCATAACAATATTTATGTTACTTTTTTCAACAAATTTTAACCTTTTTTATCTAATTCTCATAGGTCAAAGTAAACAAATATTAAAGAATGAAGAATTCCTTTGGTATTTAGGCATTGTTTTTATCGCCATCACTATTATTACTCTTAATACATTAAATACCTTTGGCAATATCTTTACTGCATTAAGACATTCATCCTTCCAAGTAGCTTCCATTATTTCTACTACGGGATTTTCCTCATATGATTTTAATACCTGGCCAACTTTATCAAAATGGGTTATAATAATTTTAATGTTTACTGGTGGTTGTGCTGGAGCAACATGTGGAGGAATAAAAATATCCCGAATTGGTATACTTTTTAAATCAATTATTAATGAAATTAAAATTTCCATACATCCTCGTCAAGTTACAACGATACGATATGAAGGTAAACCAGTTGAAAAGCAAATAATTAAAGAAGTATCATCATTTTTTATCGCTTATATCTTTATTTTGCTTATAGGTACTTTGATTATTAGCATAGAAAATTATGACCTTGTGACAAATTTTACAACTGTTTTGTCTTGTTTAAGTAATATAGGACCTGGTTTAAGTGCTGTTGGTCCCATGGGAAATTACTCTATCTTTTCTAGTTTTTCAAAACTATTCTTATCATTTATTATGTTGGCTGGTCGATTAGAAATCTTTCCAATACTAATACTCTTTTCTCCAAAAATGTGGAAAAAACTATAAAAAAGACCGTAGTCATAGGACTATGGTCTTTCTATATTAAAACTCACAATTTTTTGGCGTTCTAGGGAAAGGAATGACATCTCTAATGTTTTCTACACCTGTTAAATACATTAACATTCTTTCAAAACCTAGACCATAACCAGAGTGTACAACACCACCATATTTACGTAAATCTAAATACCAAGCTAATTCATCTTTAGATATTCTTAATTCATCCATACGTTTTTCTAATAATTCTAAACGTTCTTCACGTTGTGAACCTCCAATTAATTCACCAACACCTGGAACTAACAAATCACATGCAGCGACGGTCTTTTGATCATCATTTAATCGCATATAAAAAGCTTTAATATCTTTAGGATAATTAATGATGAAGACTGGGGCTTTAAAATATTCATCGGTTAAATAACGTTCATGTTCACTGGCTAAATCCATACCCCATTTTACTTCATTCTCAAATTGCTTAGGGGCTTTTTTTAATATTTCAATGGCTTCTGTATAATCACAACGATAGAATTTACTATTTAATAAATCATGTAAACGATTGATGATTCCTGGTTTAACAAATTTATTAAAAAACTCCATCTCTTCAGGTGCTTTTTCTAAGACATATCTAATAATATATTTGACCATTTGTTCAGCTATATCCATATTATCATTTAAATCAGCAAAAGCCATTTCTGGTTCTATCATCCAAAACTCTGCAGCATGTTTGTAAGTGTTAGAATTTTCAGCTCGGAAAGTAGGTCCAAAAGTATATACATCTCTAAAAGCTAATGCGAAAGCTTCTGCTTCTAATTGACCAGTAACTGTAAGGTTTGTTGATTTACCAAAGAAATCTTGTGAATAATCCACATTTTTATTTTCATCAAATGGTATGTTTTCTAAATCTAATGTTGTAACTTGGAATGTTTCACCTGCTCCTTCAGCATCAGAACCAGTAATTAGTGGTGAATGACAATAAACAAAACCTCTTTCTTGGAAAAATTGATGTATCGCATATGCAGTTATGGAACGTACTCTAAAGACAGCACTAAAAAGGTTAGTTCTAGGGCGAAGATGAGCTACCTCACGTAAAAACTCTCGTGAATGAGGTTTTGGTTGAATTGGATAATCCTCAGGACTATCTCCTAAAAGTTCAATTTCTGTTGCTTTTATTTCAAATAATTGCTTGGCATTTGGTGTTAATTCAACTTTACCAATAATCTTTACTGCTGACCCTACACGATACTTTTGAATTTCTTTAAAATTATTCATTTCTTGATCATAAACAACTTGAATGGTTTCAAAAAAAGTTCCATCATTTACCATTAAGAAACCAAACTGTTTTTGAGCACGATTATTCCTAACCCAACCTGATATCTCAACAATTGTACCTTGGTATTTTTGAATATCACGGAATAATTGTCTAGTTACTACTTTCATTATTTTCTTCCTCCTTAAAATCTAATGATATTCTATTTTTATCAATTTCCGCATGTGATAGCGAGTTAAAATGTTTTTCAATTTTATCTGATGTTATATGCAATTCTTTAACACTTTGTGATACTTGATTAATACTGTTTGATAACTTAGTCCATCGTTCTTTATAACGTTTAAATTCTACACCTAATTTATTTAACTCTTCATGAATAAGGGCTGAATACTTATCTCTTTCCATATTTTGTAGTATAACTTGAACAGTTGTTAATAAAAACATTAATGTTGTAGGTGAAGCTATCCAGACATGAGATTGTTGTGAATAATTAATTAGATCTTGATGATAAGCATTGATTTCAGCAAATATAGCTTCTGCAGGAACAAACATAATTGCTGAATCAGCTGTTTCATTTGGGATAATATATTTATCTCTAATATCATCAATGTGTTTTTTGACATCTTGTTTAAACTTTCTTTCTGATATAAGTATTTCTTCTTTACTGAGATTCTTATCTACCATTCGCTTATAATTTTCTAATGGAAACTTAGAATCAATACAAATATTTCCTAATGGTTTAGGGGTATATAGTATAGCATCCACAATTTTATCATTAGATAACTTCTTTTGTAATTCATAAATCTTAGTATTATTTTCCCCAAAGGTCGATACCATAATTTGTTTTAATTGAATTTCACCATATGCTCCTCTTGCTTTCTTATCTGTTAATACATCTTGTAAAGAAATGATATTAGTAGATAAACTTTCAATTTTTTTCTGGGCTTCATCAATCTTGCTGATTCTTTCTAAAATATTATTAAATGTTTGAGTTGTTTTGGCGAAACCTTCATTTAATCGAAATTCTACCTTATTATTGATGATTTCCATATTATCTCTTAATTCTTTTTGGAGTCGATTATTAAACTCATATAAATCGGTTTTCATATTATTATGAAAAATTAAGATTTCTCTAATAGTTTGCTCATTATATTTATTAATGTTTACAAGAATATTTTCTTTTAATCCCGAGAATTCATCTGCTAATGACTTCTGCATATGCATAAATTGTGTTTGTTCATGAAATTTGAAATCTTTAATTTCATTTGATAAATCTTTATCTTTTTTGTCAGTTTTTAATAATTTAATTAATAAAAATAAACAAATACCAAAGTTTATCACTACCATGATTAATATAAATCTCTCTATAGTCAAATTAATCACCCCCTATTTTATTATAAATATAAAAAAAACAGTCAATCGTAGGGACGAATGACTGTTATCCGCGGTACCACCCTTATTGTCTTTTAAGACCTCTTTTAGGTATTCCTGTAACGTAGGAAAACGTCTTAGTCTACTAAGTGATAACTTTTCGGTAAGAAACTCCAAGGTGTTCTTCACTTTTAATCCTGTAATCGGCTCTCATCAACCCGATTTTGCTGTGACAGGGATTTAAAAGTTACTCTCCTCTTCAAAGTTTTGTAATATACATATTTTATACAATAATAAACTAGCTTTGTCAACTATTTTCCTAAGCAAAACTTACTAAATAATTCATTAAGCAAGTTATCTTCCACTTCTTCTCCTAGTATTTCTCCTAAATAAATCCATGCTTCTTTAATATCTATTTCTATCATATCTATTGGTACATTCATTTCTATAGAATCTAAAGCATCAGTTAAAGCTTTTTTAGCATTTCTTAATTTAGCTATATGACGACTATTAGATAAGTATGTTAAATCCTTTGTTTTTAGCTCTCCAAGGGCAAAGAGTTTTTTTATTTCTTTTTCTATTAAAGTTATACTTTCATCATTTAACATTGAAGTTTCAATATAATTTTCTAAATGCGTTTTTTCAATATATGTTGGTAAATCAGTTTTATTAACAATTATTATTCGTTTTTTATTCTTTGTTAAATCAAGTAAAGCTAAATCATCTTTGGTTAACTTTTCATTATTATTTAAAACTAAAAGAATAAGTTCAGCATCATATATTGCTTTTCTAGTTCTTTCTACTCCTATTGCTTCCACAACATCCTTAGTATCTCTTATACCAGCTGTATCAATTAATTCTAAAGTAATACCACCAATATTAATATAACCTTCAATTAAATCTCTGGTTGTTCCTGCAACATCGGTTACGATAGCTCTTTCTTCACGCATTAATTTATTTAATAAACTAGATTTACCAACATTTGGTCTACCTACAATTACCGTTTTAATACCTTCACGTATTATTTTTCCCGTTCTAGCTTTTTCTAATATTTCTTCAATCTTTAAAATTACTTCAATTATCCGTGGTTTTAGAATTTCATGGGTTATAACAACAGCATCATCATATTCAGGATAATCGATATTTACTTCAATATTAGCTAAAATACCTAATATTTCTTCCCGCAAATTTCTAATTAAACTTGATACCTTTCCATTTAACCCTTTTAAGGCTACTTGTAAAGATTCTTCAGTTTTAGCGTTTATTAAATCCATAACAGATTCTGCTTGAGCTAAATCGATTCTTTTGTTGAGAAATGCTCTTTTTGTAAATTCACCTGGTTCAGCTAATCTTGCACCTTGTGTCAATAAAATTTCTAATACTTTATTTGTGATAAAAATGCCACCGTGACAATTTATCTCAACCACATCTTCTGTAGTATAAGTTCTTGGACTTTTCATAACAGAAACTAAAACTTCATCAATAATCGTTTGACTTTCAGGGTCTATAATATGACCATAATGAATGGTATGAGAATTAACTTTCGTTAAATCTTTTCCTTGGAATATTTTACTTGTAATGTTAATGGCATCGTTACCACTTAAGCGTACAATAGATATAGCACCTTCTCCAATAGCGGTTGATATAGCTACTATTGTATCATCAATCATCATATCACCTGCTTATATTTATATTATTAAAAATAAAACTGCATTTTATAATGCAGTTCTCATTTTTTTCGTGGTTTTATAACTAAGCAACGATTAGGTTCTTCACCTACTGATTCAGTATAAACATCTCGCCAGTCAGCTAATTTCGTATGTACTATTCTTCTTTCATAGGAATTCATTGGATCTAATTTCACTTCAATTTTTGTTCTGGCAACTTCTTTAGCAACTTTAGTTGCCAAAATTTCTAATTGGGTTTTTCGTTTTTGCTTATAACCACCAATATCGACTAAGCAAATCATTTTACTATCTGTATAACGATTAATAACTTGTTTTGTTAAATATTGGATAGCATTTAATGTTTTACCCTCTTTTCCGATTATTAAAGGATTATTATCACTATATATATTATATCTAACTTCGTTTTTATTGCTTATTGTTTCAATCTTAGCATCTATTCCCATTGCTTTCATAATATTACTTAAGTAATTACGTCCTTCTTCTATAGGATTCACATCTAAAGTTACTAAAACACTAATAGAAGAACCAAATCCTAAAAAGCCTTTCTTTTCACTCTTAATGGTAAATTTTAATTTTTCTAAAGGTTCTTTAAATAATTCCTTGGCTTTACTTTTTACTTCCTCGATGTTTTTACCTTCGATTATCGTTTCTCTCATTAACAGAACCTCTCCTTCAAATTAATATATGATACACAAAATTATTTCTTAATTTCGCGATATTTAGCTTTTACAACGTTTTTATCATTATTATCTCTTTTCTTAAATGGTTTCTTAAAGACGATAATTTGTAATGTTGAATAAATATTACCAAATACCCAGTATAATGATAAAGCTGATGCTTGTGAGAATGAAAAGACAAACATCATTCCTGGCATTAACCAAGTCATTGTTTTCATTGTTGAATTGTTTCTAGCTGCAGGATCTAATCCCATCATGGAAATCTTTTGAAGTATATATGCTGTTACACCAACAAGAAGTGGCAAGAAATAAATTGGCCCTGGTTTTGATAAATCTAGAAATCCTAAAAATAATAAAGTATTTTTTGTATAATTAAAGGTAACTGGTACTTTAACAACTGCATTAAACATTGCTAAGAATACTGGCATTTGAATAAATGGCATTAAACATCCAGCAAACATATTGACGTTATTTTCTTTATATAATTGCATTATTTCGTAATTCATTCGATTACGAGAATCTGGATCGGTTTTTCCCGCATATTTAGCTTGTATCTTTTGCACTTCTGGTTGTATTGACTGCATTTTTGCTGATACATCATTAGTTCGTGTATATATAGGTGTTAAAATAGTACGAACAACAATTGTCGTAATTAAAATCCCTAAAGCATATGAGCCAGTTGTGGATGTAAAGAAATCAAGTAACCAAGCAAATGGTCTTACAAAAATACTATCCCATACATAATTATAATTTAATGGATATATATCATTCATATTTCCATCGTGATAAATCTTTGCACATCCAGATAAGTTAAGTAACATAACTAAAGATAATCCAAAAAACAGTACACGCATTATTTTTTTCTTCATATATATACCTCACTCTATAATTAATTTCGCTTTTTTAAACACATCAAACAAGTTTCTATCTATGTCAACAAAATTTAAATCTTTAGTTAGTATTTTTACTATTAATAATATATCATAATTTTTAATAATTTCACGATATTTTTGATAAATTATTGCTTTTATTTGTCTTTTTATTTTATTCCTTATAACAGCTTTACCAACTTTTTTACTAATGGAGATCGCAATCCGAAAATGTTCTAAATTGTTTTCTTTTATATATACAATAAAATATCTGTTAGATATATTTTTTTTCTCAGATATAATTTTTTGTATATAATGATTTTTCTTAATTATATACTTTTTTTTCATGCATCTCACCTGTTATTAGGTTTAGTTACCAAAAAGACCACTGTATCAGTTTCAGTGGCCTTTAAACTGCTAAACGCTCTCTTCCTTTACTGCGACGTCTCGCTAATACTTTACGTCCATTATGAGTTGCCATACGAGCACGGAAACCATGTGTTTTACTACGTTTTCTTTTATTTGGTTGATATGTTCTTTTCATGATAATACACCTCCATTAAGAACATGCTAATAAATTATACTTAATTATTAATTAAAAGTCAACATTAAATAAAAATAATAACCTTATAAAATTTATTAACATATTGTTTAAATCAATGAATGTGGAAATGTAGATAACTAACTTTTATAATATGATGGCTGAATTTTTTATTATGCACCTATGTTAATTTTTTTCAAAATTAGTAATATTTATACACAATTTGTGGAAAAGTTATCCAATATGGCTATTTTTTTAATAAATTTGTTTATTTTTCCACAAAAAGATAGTAGAATTATGTTAAGTGTAGATATAAGAAGGAGGATTCAGCTTCATGTTTGAACAATATCAAAAATTATGGCAACTAACTCTTCAAAGATTATCATTAGACTTTGATGAATCAGAGTTTGAAGAAATATTTAAACCTATTAACAAAGTCTATAAATTTCATAAAAACTTATTATATGTAGTTGCTCCTTCGCAATTTCATAAATCAAGAATTGAATCCTTTCATATTAAACATGTTGTTCGTGTTTTAAATGAAGTCGCTCAAGAATTCTTACAAACAACCGATAATCTAGATATTAAAATAATTACAGAAGATTTTATAACCAATGATACTACTGTACCAATAACTGGCGTTGATCCTAATATTGATAATATGTATCGCCATAATTTGAAAGCCATTTATACATTTGAAAATTATGTAGTTGGCCCAAATAACCGTTTTGCGAACTTAGTCGCTTTACAAGTTGCTAATCAACCTGGAAAAGTCGCAAATCCTCTATATATATTTGGAGGAGTAGGTTTAGGTAAAACTCACTTAATGCAAGCTATTGGTAATTTTATATTAGATAATGATCCTAATAAAAAAATTCTTTATGTAAAAACAGAAGTTTTTATTGAAGATTATGTAAAAAAAATCAAGAATAAGTCTGATGAAGAATTTAAAGAAAAATATGATGATATCGATGTATTATTAATTGACGATATTCAATTCTTATCTAAAAAAGAGCAATCACAATTAGAGTTTTTTAAGATCTTTGAAAAGATGCACAATGAAAATAAGCAAATTGTTGTGACTAGTGATAGGCCAACATTTGAGTTAAAAGATATGATGGATCGTTTAACTTCAAGATTTGAATGGGGCGCTCAAGTAGATATTAAAGAACCTGATTTTAATACACGAATAAATATATTAAAAAAGAAGTTAGCTGGAGAAAAAATTGGTTATGAAGACGTTCCTATTGAAATATTAGAGTATATTGCTCAAAACTTTACTAGTAATATTCGGATACTTGAAGGAGCTTTAAAAAGAGTATTATTTTACGCAGCCATGATGAATAAAGAAATAACCTTAGATTTGACTAAAGAAGCCTTAAGAGATGTTATACCAGAAATAAAGAATATGAAAAATACAGAAATAATCGAAATACAGAAAGCTGTTTGTGAATATTATAATATATCATTAGCTAATTTATTATCCAACTCCCGTAAAGCTTGTTTTGTTTTACCAAGACAGATTGCTATGTATTTAGTACGAGAAATAAAAAATGAATCTTACCCTAAGATTGGCCAAGAATTTGGTGGTAAAGACCATACAACTGTAATGCATTCTATTCAAAAAATTGCTAATTTAAGGATTATTAATAATCAAGTAGATGAAGTTATAAAAATATTAATGGATCGAATAAATAATTCTTATTAATTATAAACATGTTGTTCATTTATATTAACAGACAAAAAATGACAAAATAATTTGTTATAATAGAATAAGTAATTGATATCCACTTTTCCACAGCTTAAATAATAGAAATAATTTATTATAAATAAATAATATGGAGGTAATTTCTCATGAAATTTAAAACTGTAAATGCTATTTTTACAGATGCCATTAATAATGTTAATCGAGCTTTATCGAATAAAACACCGATGCCAATCTTAAAATCAATTAAAATTGATGTTACTAAAAGTGGTTTAACTTTAACTGCAAGTGATTCTAATATCACAATTCAACAGTTTCTTCCTTTAGTACATAATAATAAACAAGTTATTATGATTGAAGAAGAAGGTAGTGCTGCAATACCAGGAAAATTACTGTTTGATGTTTTACGAAAAGCTAATGATGAATATGTTGAAATTTCCATGGTTGAAGATAAATATGTACATATTAGTTTTAAGAATGTTGATTTCACCTTAAATTGTTTAGATGTAAATGAATATCCAAATATTAATTTAGTGATTTCTGAAAACCCTATAGAACTAGATAGTAATCTATTAAGTGAAGTTATACGACAAACTGTCATCTCTGTCGCAACTAGTGAAGGTCGTCCAATACTAACGGGAATTAATTTTAAAATAGTTGATAATACACTACATTGTATCGCAACTGATAGTTATCGTTTATCGGAAAAAATTGTTCCTTTACCTTTAGAATTACCTAATATTAATATAGTTGTACCTGGGAAGAGTTTATTAGAATTAGAAAAATTACTTCAAACATACCAAGGCAAAGTATATATGCATTTATCTACTAATTTAATAGCTTTCCAAGTTGGTGATATAATCTTTCAATCACGTTTATTAGATGGCGTGTATCCAGAAACATCACGTTTAATACCAAAAGAATTTGGTTTAAAAATGGAGTTTAACCGTCAAGAATTAATTGATATTGTCGATCGAGTAAGTTTACTATCTAGAGAAGGGGCTACAAATATCATAAAACTAGATGTTTATGAAGATAAATCAAAAATATCTTTAGAATCTAATGAAATAGGTAAAGTTGTCGAAGAAGTACATCCTATATCACAAGAAGGTTCTCTAATAAGAATTGGATTTAATGCTAAGTATCTTTTAGATGCTTTAAAAATTTTAGATGGAGATACTGTAAAAATTCTATTTACAGGAGAAGTTCGGCCATTTATTATTAAAACCGATGATGATTCAATTACACAATTAATATTACCTGTACGTATTGAATAATGAACTTTGTCAAATAGTGTAAAAAAACTTTATGTCTTTGTTTTAAATAACCCCAAAAAAACACGAATAATCGTGTTTTTTATTATGAAATAATCTTATAAAATCCTACTAAAATAAGTAATTTTGTGATATAATTAATAGAGTTAGATATCTTTAAAAGGTGATTATAATGAGCAAAAAAGTGGTTATAAATACTGAATACATTACATTAGGACAATTATTAAAAATGGAGAATATTATTGAAACAGGTGGCTTAGCTAAGGTCTTTTTAAGTGAGACCGAAGTTTTAGTTAATGGCATTAAAGAACAAAGAAGAGGAAAGAAACTTTTTCCTGGGGATATCGTTAATATTAAAAATTTAGGAAGTTTTATTA
>DATCKO010000155.1:0-2426 GCA_036562215.1 Haloplasmataceae bacterium
ATCTGGTACAGATTGCTATGGCTCTCCAATAGTAGAAAGCTATCGTAAACTAGTAGAAGCTGGCTATAAAGGTACCATTGAAGATTATGTTATGGAAAATCATGAACATCAAAAGAAAACTTTGAAAGATTATGAAATCAGTTTAGATTTATTCGGAGCTTCTGCCTTTGGTGAAACAGGCAAGATGCATGACCAAGTATCTGAAGAAGTCTTTAATCTTTTATATGAAAATGGACATCTAGCTTTGATGTCTACACCACAATTTTTTGATCCTGTGAAACAAGTATTTATCAATGGGCGCCAAGTAATTGGTAAATGTCCAATTGAAGGATGTAGTTCTGAAAAAGGCTATGCTGATGAATGTGATTTAGGACATCAATACTCACCATCAGAATTAATTAACCCAATAAGCACTTTATCGGGAGTAAAACCAGAAATAAAACATGTAACCAATTGGTATTTTACATTAGAAAAATATATGGATACCTTAAGTGAACATATTGAATTTTTAAGAAATAATACCAATACAAGAAAATTTGTCATCAAGGCTATGGAAGAGTTTATCAAAGCTCCTTGTATGTATGTACAAAAGAAGCAAATTAAAGACCTTGATTTAATAGAATCATTGTTTCCTAAACATGAAACTATCAATGAAGAAAAAAAACCTTCTATTACCTTCATTTTTGATTCACTAGATGATCGTGATAAAGCAAGAGAAATTCTTGATGAACAAGGAATCTTTTACCGAACAGGAAAAACCCTTGTACCATTCCGTTTAACTGGTAATATTGACTGGGGTGTCAAAGTACCTGAAAAAGATAATATTAAAGGTTTAACTTTCTGGGTTTGGCCAGAATCTTTATGGGCACCAATTTCCTTTACTAGATCTTATCTAAAATCTAAGGGTTTACCAGATGATGAATGGAAAAAATGGTGGTTTAATGAAGATGCCTGTGTTTACCAATTTATCGGACAAGATAATATCTACTTCTATTGCTTAGCAGAAATGGGAATGTTTATGGGCTTAACCCATAAAAAAGATGAGAAAGTAGATATAGAAAAGGTCGTTTTACCACATATTATAGCTAACTGTCATATATTATTTATGGATAAAAAAGCTAGTAGTAGCTCAGAACTCAAACCACCAATGGCTGATGAACTACTAGAATATTACTCTGCTGAACAGTTAAGAATGCATTTCTTAAGTCTTGATTTAGCGAATAAGAGCGTTGGCTTTAAACCACAAGTCTATCTGCCTAAGGAAGAACAAGTAGGATTAGATCCAGTGTTAAAAGAAGGAAATTTATTGACTAATGTCTTTAACCGTCTTGTACGTTCTTGTTTCTATACCACTCAAAAGTATTATAATGGTATTTTACCTACAGGTGAAGTAAGTGAAAACATTATAAATCTTTGTAAAGATGCTATATTAGATTATGAACGTTTCATGTATAATCATGAGTTTCATCGGGTAACTTATGTGCTTGATAGTTTAATTCGTGATATCAACAAACACTGGGCTAATAACATCAAAGTTGCTGACAAAAGTAATGATGATTCGCTAAGACATCAAATCTTAGTTGATTGCTTCCATGGTGTAAGGGTTATTACTACCTTACTACATCCAATTGCACCACAAGGTTGTGACATGGTTAAGGAATACTTAAAAATCGATGACCGCATTTACAATTGGGATTACATCTTTGAACCTCTTAGTACCTTTATGGATGACTATGAAAATCATACCTTAAAATTCTTAGAACCTAAAGTAGACTTCTTCAAAAAACCTAGTTGGCAGTTTGAAAAAGAATAAATACATAAGGCCTACCAAAAAATTAAACTATGGTAGGTTTTTTTATTATGGACAAAACATTTTCCTAATTGACAGAAAAAATAAAATATTTCTTGATATAATTATATAAGATAAGGAAGAGGGAATAGTTATGGAATGGATATCCTTAATTAAAAAAGCTTTAAACTTTATGGAAACAGAGTTACTTACCATAAAAAGCCCAGAAGAAGTAGCCCAACATGTTCATATTTCTACTATGTATTTACAAAAGGGATTTCAAATATTAACAGGATACTCGATAGGTGAGTATCTTAAAAATCGGAAACTCTATTTAGCAGCTATGGATATGATTAATACTAATGAAAAAATAATTGATATTGCTTATAAATATGGTTATGAAACACCAGAAAGTTTTACTAAAGCTTTTACCCGTTTTCATAAAGCTACACCAACAGAAATCCGTAAACGGAAAACCAATATAAGAACCTTTCTTCCTTTAAGAGTAACTATGGTAATTCAAGGAGGATATAATATGGATTATACAATTGAAAAAATGCCTAGTTTTAAATTAATTGGCTTTTCTAAAGAATTTTCCTTTGATACAAGTTATAATGAGATACCGAAATTTTGGGAT
>DATCKO010000158.1:0-3047 GCA_036562215.1 Haloplasmataceae bacterium
AATGAGTAATTCGAATAGCTGAGTCAGTTTTATTAACATATTGACCTCCAGCACCACTAGCCCGATAGGTATCAATTTTTAAATCTTCAGATTTTATCTCAATCTCAATATCTTCATCTATTTCTGGTATCACTTCTACAGAAGCAAAAGATGTATGTCTTCGTCCCGATGCATCAAATGGGGAAATCCTTATGAGACGATGTACACCTTTTTCCGCCTTTAAGAAACCATAAGCATTCAATCCTTTGATTAGTAAGGTGACACTTTTGATACCTGCTTCTTCACCAGCTAAATAATCAAGAATTTCTACCTTATAACCTTTATTCTCTGCATAACGAGTATACATTCTAAGTAACATATCACCCCAATCCTGACTTTCGGTTCCACCTGCACCAGGATGAATCTCTAAAATAGCATTCTTTGAATCATATGGTTCTTTTAACAAGATTTCCATCTCAAACTGTTCGATTTCTTGACTTAAAGTTATTACTTCGTTTTCTGTTTCCCTAAACAAGCTTTCGTCTTCACTTTCCTCAATTAATTCAATACCAACCTGAATATTTTCGATGCTCTTTTTGATATCTAAAAACTTCTGTATTTTTTCTTTGATACTATTATTTTTATCGATTATTTTCTTAGCTTCTCTTTGATTACTCCAAAATTGGGGCTCATTCATCATATTTGCTAGAGAACGAGATTCTTCTTCTAAAGTGTTTATATTAATATAACTTTGAAGGTCAGTAAAATGATCTTTAATTTCTTTATATTTTTGTTTCATTGTTATTAAATCCATAGTCATCCTACCTTACAAAAAATTAGACCCTAGTAAAGGGTCATAATTATGCACCACAACATTTTTTATACTTTTTCCCACTGCCACATGGACATGGGTCATTACGACCAACCTTATCTTTCTTAACAACAGGTTGACGTTTTTGAGCACTATCCTCTTTACCTGATTTGGCTGCTATTGGTTTGGCAACCTCTTCCCGTTGTAAATTATCTTGAACTTGGGCTCTAATGACATATTTTAAGACATCTTCATTAATAGAATTTACCATATTGGTAAATAATTCATAACCTTCTTGTTGATATTCTAGCAATGGATTGCCTTGACCATAAGCAACAAGTCCTATACTTTGTCTTAAACCATCCATTATATCGAGATGATCCATCCATTTCATATCAACAATTCGTAACACGATTACCTTTAAGAACTCTTGAAAGATTTCTTGAGGATATATTTCTTGCTTTTTATTTAAGATATCCTGAGCTTTTTTATTAAAATAATCTATCAATTGTTTACTATCTAAATTATTAACATCATTAAATCTTATCACATTTGGTCCAAAAATATTCATATTAAAGTATTCAATGAGTTCCTTTATGTCATCATCTTTATTATCGGAAACCAAATAACGCATAACAATATTTTCAATAGCATCATGCATCATTTTCTCAACAATCGGTTTTATATCATCTTCAGTTAAGATTTGATATCTTTGATCATAGATAATTTCCCTTTGTTTACCAATAACTTCATCATATTGAAGTAATATTTTCCGACTATCAAAGTTATTACCTTCCACTCGTTTTTGAGCAGATTCTACTGAACGACTAATTAAACGATGTTCAATCGCATTATCACCTTTTAAACCTAAGCGTCCTAATATACCTTGTAATCGATCTGAACCAAAGCGTCGCATTAAGTCATCTTGTAATGAGATATAAAAGCGCGAATAGCCTGGATCACCTTGACGACCAGATCGACCACGTAATTGATTATCAATACGGCGTGATTCATGTCTTTCTGTACCAATAACTGCTAGACCACCTAATTCCACAACACCTTCACCTAATTTGATATCTGTTCCTCGACCAGCCATATTAGTAGCGATTGTTACAGCCCCAATTTGACCAGCTTGGGCAATAATTTCTGCTTCACGTTCATGATTCTTGGCATTTAAAACATTGTGCTTAATGCCTTTTTTACGTAAATAATTGGAAATAATTTCTGATGTTTCTACGGCAACTGTACCAATTAGGATAGGTTGTCCTTTTTTATGTCTTTCAACTACTTCTTCTGTCAAAGCTTTATATTTTGCTTCTAAGGTGGCAAATATTAAATCATTGGCATCATGACGAATAACTGGTCTATTAGTTGGAACTTCTACTACATACATATTGTAGATATTAATAAACTCTTCTTCTTCAGTTTTAGCGGTTCCAGTCATACCAGCTAACTTTTTATACATTCGGAAGAAATTTTGGAATGTTATTGTAGCTAATGTAGCGGTTTCTTTCTTAATCTTGACGCCTTCTTTAGCTTCCACAGCTTGATGAAGTCCGTCGCTCCATTGACGGCCATGCATAAGTCGACCAGTAAATGGGTCTACAATAATTACTTCTCCATTTTCTACTACATAATCGATATTTTTCTGCATGACAATATTAGCTTTTAAAGCATTATTTATATGATGAACTAATATAGCGTGTTGTACATCAAATAAATTGTCAATATTAAAGGCTTTTTCAGCTTTCGCCACACCTTCTTCTGATAAACGGACATTTCGCGTTTTTATATCATGATCATAGTCTTCAGGTGTCAAACCTTTGACAAAACTATCAGCAATAGCGTATAAATTAGCATTTCTTTTTATACCACCAGAAATAATTAAAGGAGTTCGTGCTTCATCAATTAAAATTGAGTCGACCTCATCGATAATCGCATAATTTAGCGGGCGTAATACCATATCTTTTTTATAAAGAACCATGTTATCACGTAAATAATCGAATCCTAACTCATTATTGGTAGTATAGGTTATATCACAATTATAAGCCTCTCTTTTTTCTTCTTTATTTAAAGCTTGTAAGTTTAAACCCACTGATAAACCTAACCATTTAAACAACTCACCCATTTCACGGGCATCACGACCAGCAAGATACTCATTGACAGTTACAATGTGGACTCCTTCACCAGTTAAAGCATTTAAGTAAGCTGGCATCGTTGATGTTAAGGTTTTTCCTTCACCGGTTTTCATCTCGGC
>DATCKO010000168.1:0-3363 GCA_036562215.1 Haloplasmataceae bacterium
TGTATCTTATTAGGAAACCAAGAAGATATGATAAGTATATGTAATGGTTTTTCGCTCACTATTTGTAATGCTAATGTTTAGAACAAAAGTATCAATTTGCTTTAGCATTGACTAATTTAGATTTACGAAACTTCTAATAAATTTTTACCTTTAAGTCCTTAATAATTAACCATGAAATCTATTTTATCCATCCTTATTGTTTTATGTAGCATCCCAGTTTTGAGCTCATTTAACATTAATTCTACCGTTTATATATGTGGCCCCAATGGAGCAGCAAGGTATCATTTTACAAAAGGTTGTAGAGGTTTATCTAACTGTAAACATGGGATTTATAGCGTACCTTTATCTAAAGCACAAGAAATGGGTTTAACTATATGTGGTTGGGAAGATTAAAGAATCAGAAATTTTCTTCAACTTTATAGCATGAAAATCTTACATATTAATGCCAGTGACGATCCAAGCGGTGCCTATATTTCAGCTTGGCAATTACATGATTGGTGTTTGTCGGAGGGTTTGGAAAGTAAGATGTTAGTTTTAAATCAAAATCATGGTTCGCGTCCTAATCAATATCATTATTGGGATTATATTTCTGATAATTTTTGGGAGAAGCTAAAGCTTTTTTATAGAATAAGATTTCAATATAAGTTTTATAAATTAATTGAAACGAGATTAAAAAATAAAGGTAAGGCATTTCATTTTGTTGCAACCCCTTATCGTCTGAACAATCATCCATTAGTTAAAGAGGCTGATATTATTCATTTACATCAGACTAGTAATTTTTTAAATTGGTATTCATTTTTCAAGAGGGTTAATAAACCTATAATTTTTACATTCCACGATTATGAACCTATAAGTGAGGGTTATCACTTACAAGTTGATTCAGAGCAAAATTCTTTTCATTCTAAATTAAACCTTTGGCTTAAAAAAAGGGCACTTAAAAATGTTATTTCTACGAGGAAAGTTACAGTGTCTCCTACATTGTTCCAGTTCAATAGAGTGATAAGCAATGGTTTATTTGAAGGTTGGAAGCACAAGGTGATTCATCATCCTGTTAATATTAGAAATGAGTCATTTGAAAATAATTTAATAGAATTGCCAGAGAAATATGTGGTTTTTATTGCGTCTGATTTGTCTAGAAAGGAGAAAGGATATTATGAGTTAGTGTCTAGTATAAACTCTTTAAACGGTTCAAGCATAAAGTTGGTCTGTGTAGGTGATAATAAAAATATTAATTTGCTTCCTGATGTAATTTATACAGGTAAAGTAACGAATAGGGGGCAATTGAATAAAATAATTGAAAACTCTCTAGCTTTAATTGTAGCAAGTAAAGAAGAAAGTTTTGGATTAGTTTATCTTGAAGCTTTATTATATAATAAACCAATTATTTCGTCTAAAGTTGGTTTAGCTGAGGATTTAATTAAATTAAACGCTAATATTAAAATCATAAATGATTCTCGCGAAATATTGAGATTTATTGGGGAAAACAATGCAGAATTCGAGGAGTTATTAAATGCTTGTAAACCTAATATTTTACCTAGAATAATAGCAGAAGCAAAAGAGCAATATTTACACTTATATAGTAATATTTGATTTTGCACTTTTTAAAACATACTCAACATAAGAGTTTAATGAATTGTGATTTTCAAAAAGTTTTGTGCTTTCAATGTGTAGAGTTCTTAGTTTAACTGGGTCTTTTAATATATCATCTAGTACCTTTTCTAATTTATTCCAATTATCAATGGTTATGATTGAAGAAGAGTCATAAAAAAAGTGACTAGGTAATGGCTCTGTAATAATAATTGCGCCAGCCAATAGGCTTTCATAATGCCTAAAAGTCTCTGTATTAGCAAATCCTTTTGGACAAATTACAATTTTACTATTCGATATGATTTTCGAATATTCACTTTGAGGCATTTCTCCTTTAAATTTATTAAAGAATTTAATGTAGGCATTTTTTTTCAAATGCTTCTTTTCGCAATAATTTACTAAATAATTAGATATTCTTTTGTAATTCAATAATCTATAGGCGATTGCCTTAGGTATATACTTAAACCATGTTAGAGAAATAAGTAGCTCAATGCGATTTTTGTTTAAGTTTCCAATAAACGTATAGTTGAATTTTCGTTCGTTAAATGGTATATCATTCGTAATCTCACAACCATTGATATATCCCAATGGCATTGGCAATACCTTATTGTTTATTTGTTCATTAGTGCAATATGTTTTAAGTATCAGAAAGAAGTCTTGTTCTAAATGATTAACATCAAAACTATATTCATTACTGTGAAATATTAGTATGGTTGTATCTTTTGAATTGGGTTTAGACACATTGGTATCTTTATTAGAACAAAAGATTTGAATTTTAAGATTGGGAATTATGGGTTTTAATTTATCAAAAAGATTAATGGACAAGGTTGTCAAATATTCTCTTTCATTAATTTCATTCCAAGTATATAGAGAATTGGTGTCCCAATAAATATTGGGGTTGGCGGTGGTAATAGGTTGCATTGTTAAGTTGATAAATGTATCTTTTTATTGTATTGCAAATGTAATGATTATACTTAGATTGAGTAATTTACTTATATTTTTCACATAGCCCCAAAAACGTCTGGCACCTAATTCCTTTTCGAAATTAATTAAACCATCTGGTAATAAGGTTAAAAGCTTTAAGCGACGAGCTTCGTTTTTAAGGTATCTGTTTACATCGCTAGGTATAGTTCTTAATTGACTTTGATTATAGTGATATGCTATGATAGCATCAGCTTCACCAAATTTTGTGTGTAATTCTCTTAAGTAGGCTTTATTCATGCGTTCGGCTGGTACTACATGTTTAAACTTTAGGTCCTTTAAATAATACCATTTATAGCCAGCTTCACGTGCCCAATAGCATAGTTCGGTATCACCACCACTACTAAGACTTTTACCTGTTCTATCAGCTAATTTACTTTCTCTTTTATCTGGCCATACAGAGTGCAAAAAGGCCGCGGGCATCCATAAACCTGCACCCCAAGGTACGCGAGGTGGATTTACTTCGCCACTTTGTAAATTATTAGGACCTATCGCATAGCTTTCTAAAAATGGATAAATCCATTTTGGGGCTTCTTTTTCGAAGAGTGGACTAGCATTTCCGAAACAAGCGCCTACATCGGGGTTTGAGCGCATAAAAGCTTCACCAACTTTTAAATAATCTTTGGCTAAATGATTATCATCGTCGCAGAATAGAATTAAATCGTACTTAGCTGCTGCCACACCGCATTTACGCGCATAGCTTAATCCTGGTTTGCTTTCCTTTAAAATCTGTAAAGTATATGGGTTTCCTTGTTCTTTCCAAGTGTTTAAGGCTATCTCCACAGTTTGGTCGCT